>NZ_JBEXSD010000038.1:0-56319 GCF_040613495.1 Nocardioides sp. NPDC006273
CCTCGACACCCTGCTCACCCGGGACCCCGCCTACTGGCGCACTGCGGAGAAGAAAGACCGGTTGAAGCGTCTGGAGATCATCCAGGCCAAACAAGCCGCGTTGAAGCTCCGGGTCCTCGCTGTCTCCGGTGACATCGCTGAAGAGACCGGCGCCAAAGACGTCTCGGGATGGATGTGGACCGAACTGTTGGTCGACAAGAAGGTCGGTCGCGCCGAGGTGAAGCTCGCCGCCGGGCTCGCGAGGTACGAGCTCGTCGCCGCCGGGCTGGCTGAGGGTGTGGTGTCCCAGGACAAGGCGAGGGTGATCGTCAAGGCGCTTGAGGCGGTCGAGGCCGACCCTGAGGCCAGCACCGAGAACCTGATCTTGGCGGAGAAGTTGTTGGTCGAGTACGCCACTCAGATGAGCGCGGCCAAGCTCGAGATCATTGGGAAGCGGATCCTGTTCGAGGTCGATCCCGACCGTTTTGAGGCCGCCGAGGCCAAAGCGTTGCAGCGGGAGGAAGAACGCGCCCAACGCCGCACGTTCTTCACCTCCCGTGCCAACGGTGACGGGACCGTGGACATTCACGCCCGGGTCTCGAACGCGGTCGGGATGAGGCTTCGGACCATCTTGGACTCGTTGGCGCAGCCGAGGAAGCTCTCAGCGGAGGACCGGGGCCGTAAGGCCCCCTATGACCGGCTGCTGGGCCAGGCCTTCGCCCGGATCGTTGAGACCTACGACGTGGACCAGCTGCCCCGGCACGGTGGGCACGCCACCACGGTGTTCATCACCATGAACGTCGAGGACCTCCGCAACGACCTCGGTACTGCGGCGTTGGGGTTCGACGGAGAGCAGATCACCGCTGCTGAGGCCCGCCGGATGGCCTGCAACGCCGACCTCATCCCCGTCGTACTGGGCGCAGGCTCGGAGATCCTCGACTTCGGCCGCAGCATCCGCCTAGCCCACCCGGTCCAACACCGTGCACTCCGGTTGCGGGACAAGTGCTGCCAAGCCGAAGACTGCGACGCGCCAGCCGCGTGGACCGAGGCCCATCACCTGAAACCCTGGTCAGCAGGCGGGCTTACGAATCTGGCGAACATGGTCTTGTTGTGCCCCAGCGACCATCGCCGGATCCACGACCCGAACTACGACTATGAACGCCTCCCGGACGGACGGACCCGGTTCACCCGCCGCGTCTGACCGCGCTGCGGCCTGCCCGGCGTACCGGTCCGATCTTGTGAAGGGTTTCACGAGGTCGGACCCTCTGCCATAGCCGACGACCTGGTGGCCTCCGGCAAGGCACAGGCACTCTCCCTCGTGAACGATTCACAAGGTGTCATCGTCTAGTGCAGCGGCTCCCGCAGACCCTCCCCCTGGCAGGACCGGCCAACCCCGGTCCCCAATCCCGCACCCAACCCAAAATCCGCTGCGCCATACCCCGCCGCCGACCCGATAGCCAGCCAAATTTCTCTCCGGGATGCGGCGTGAACACCATCCACTACGGGTCGGCGGCCCCAGCCCATGCGCCACAGCACCCCGCACGTTTTCAGTCCGTCCAGACCCCGAGATCAAGGAAGTCCTAGATCCCCAACTGGTCCTTCCAGGACCCAAGCACCGGCGTCCACTCGAAGACCCGGCGCTCCTTGATCAGCCCGGCCGCAAGGAACGGGTCATCGTCCACGGCCGTCTCGACAGTCGCGATCACGCCCTCGAAGAGGAGCAGGCCGGAGCCGTCGGAGGTGGGGCCGGAGAGCACCAGGTCGGGCCGGCCGGCGAGGAACTCCCGGTGGGCGTCGAGGTGCTCGGCGCGTACGTCCGGGAGGTCGTTGTAGGTGTACAGCACCGCGATCAGGGCCATCAGAGGTCAGCTCCGTCCGCGAGACGTACGTAGCCGCGTTCGGCCGGGATCAGGTTGGCGGCCTGGGTGTCGAAGACGCCGGAGCCGAACTCGGAGTAGACCCGGTCGTGGATCGCGACCGTGCGGGAGGCGCCGACCTCGCGGGCGAAGTCGATCAGCTCGGCGGAGCGGGCCCAGGGGGCGGAGACGGGCAGGAAGAGTACGTCGACGGCCTCACCTGGGCCGTCGAGTGCGTCGCCCGGGTGGAAGATCTTCGTGTCCCCGGCCTGGATCAGGTAGCCCGAGTTGTCGAAGTGCGGCAGGTCGGCGTGGATCACCGCGTGCTTCTCGTTGACCGCAGTGACCGGCAGGCCGACGTCGAACGACTCACCCGGCTTCACCACGGTGGTCCGCTCGTGGACCGCGGGAGCGCTCTTCAGGATCTGCGCCGAGACTGCGCCGATGGTGTAGACCGGTGCGTCGCTGCCCTCCAGGAGATCCGGGTTGTAGTGGTCTGGGTGCTCGTGGGTTATCAGCACCGCCGTCGCGCCGTCCAGCGCCTCGGGCTGGGAGAACACACCGGGGTCGACGACCACCACCGCCCCGTCGTGCTCGATCCGGACACAGGCATGGCCGAACTTCGTGATCCTCATGTCGCCGAATCTATCGCGGGCGGCCCACCCGCCGGGCGCCCTCTCCGGACGGGGCTGCTCAGGAGAGCGCGTCGCGGATGGGGACGAACTTGGCTTGGGTCTCGGCCAGCTCGGTCTCCGGGTCCGAGCTCGCCACGATGCCGCAGCCGGCGAAGAGGCGGGCGGTGCGGTCGTCGATCATCTCGGCCGAACGCAGCGCGATGCCCCACTCGCCGTCTCCGGACGCGTCCATCCAGCCGACGGGCCCGGCGTAGCGGGCGCGTTCCATCGACTCGATCTCGGCGATGAGCGCGACGGCTTCCTTGCGCGGGGTGCCGCCGACCGCGGCCGAGGGGTGCAGCGCGGCGGCCAGATCGAGCGAGCTCACCCCGTCGCTGGCGACGCCGGTGATGTCGGTGGCCAGGTGCATCACGTTCGGAAGCTTGAGCACGAAGGGCGCCTCGGGCACGTTCATCGAGGAGCAGTGCGGTTCCAGTGCGTCGGCGACCGACCTGGCGGCGTACTCGTGCTCCTCGAGGTTCTTCGACGACGCTGCCAGCGACGCGGCGAGAGCGTGGTCGCTGGATTCCACTGAATGGGCATCCTCGCCGGTGGGCCAGATCGTGCCCGCGAGCACGCGGGAGGTGACCAGGCCACGCTCGCGGCGGACGAGCAGCTCGGGGGTCGCACCGAAGAGGTCGTCGACGTGGAACGTCCAGCAGGTCGGGTACGCAGCGGCCAGCCGTCGCAGCACGGCCCGGATGTCGATCGGCGCACTGGCCGCGGCCAACAGGTCGCGGGCGAGGACGACCTTGTCGAGGTCCCCGTCCTGAAGCCGGGAGACGGCGTCGGCGACGATCCGCATCCAGTGCTCGCCGTCGACGTAAGCGTCGGCGAAGACGACGTCGCGCGGGGCCTCCGGCGGCGGCGTCGGAGCCAGCGGAGGGGGCGGCGTGGCGGCCGGGCCGACCGTGGTGACCCAGGCGACGTCACCGCGCTTGCCGACGATGACCGAAGGGATCTTGAGGACGGAGAATCCCGGCAGGTCCGCGAAGGCGAAGGAGCCGAACCCGACGAGCCCGGTGCCGGGCTCGCCGACGGCGTCAGACACCGTGGAGACGGCGGCGAGCTCTTCGAACCACTTGGTGGCGTGCGCGAACCGCTCCGGTCCGGACGTACGGATCTCGGCGGCGGTGCCCCAGCCGACGAGGCCCTCGCCGTGGCGGACCCAGGACAGCACACGCCGGCGCGCAGGAAGCAGCGCGAGCAGGTCTTCGAGCGTCTCCGACCCGGCGTCGAGGGCCACGGTCGTGGCCACCAGGGACTGCTGCTCCGACTCACTCACGCACCCAGGGTATCGGCGTGGTGTCGGCGGCGACGAGTCGAAGTGATGTATGTGGCATGGTCGCCCCATTTGTCATCCATCACCAGATGGGTTGTAGCGTGCGCTGGCGTGAGTACCAACAAAGAGCAGTCGTTCATCGCAGAGAACGGCATCACCCTCGGCATCATCGCCTTGGCCCTCTTCGTCGTGCTGGGCGTTGGCCTGCCACGGTGGGTTGGCGACTCCGAATCCCACTCCGGTGTGAAGATCACGCTCCCGGAGACTCTGTCGGGCGGCTACAAGCCGGCCGACAAGAAGTCCTCCTACGACCTCGACGTGATCAAGAAGCAGGGCGCGTCCGAGGAGCAGCTGGACGTGTTCATCAAGCAGAACGCCGCCAGCTCGAAGACCGAGGACCGCAACGTCTCCGACGCTCTCGGGTTCTCGATGGCCTCGCGCACCTACATCACCGAGGACATGCAGAAGTCCGTGATGATCCGTGCCTTCGCCGGCGACGGCAGCGCCTACTACGGCGGTGGCGAGGTCTCCAAGGTGGGCGACAACGTCTGCTACGCCAGCGCCGACCAGCAGACCGGCCAGACCCAGGCGACCTGCTCGCACGCCTCCAAGAATCTGACCGTCCAGGCGACCGCCGCCTCGAAGAAGGACGCGGCGAAGTACGCCGACGAGATCTTCGAGAAGCTGGCCTGAGTTCGGGTCTGACGGAGACCCGAGACAGAATCAGCCCGTGACCCGAGCAGATCT
Source organism: Nocardioides sp. NPDC006273 (assembly GCF_040613495.1). Taxonomy (NCBI): domain Bacteria; kingdom Bacillati; phylum Actinomycetota; class Actinomycetes; order Propionibacteriales; family Nocardioidaceae; genus Nocardioides; species Nocardioides sp. NPDC006273. The sequence continues at coordinate 4,539 of NZ_JBEXSD010000038.1, forward strand.
GGACAAGCAGCCCGGCGAGGTCCGTCGCATGTTCGACGCGGTGGCCAAGCGCTACGACCTCACCAACGACGTACTCTCGCTCGGCCAGGACCGCCGCTGGCGACGCGAGGTCATCAAGGCCGTTGACCCGAAGCCGGGCGAGCTCGTGCTCGATCTCGCCGCCGGCACCGGCACCTCGTCCCAGCCGTTCCTGGACGCCGGTGCCGAGGTGGTCCCGACCGACTTCTCGATCGGCATGCTCAAGGTCGGCAAGGAGGCCAAGCCGCATCTGCCGTTCACGGCCGGCGACGGCACCAAGCTCCCTTACCGCGACGGGACCTTCGACGCGGTGACGATCTCGTTCGGTCTGCGCAACATCGTCGACCCCGAGGCCGGCCTGCGGGAGCTGCGCCGGGTCACCCGGCCTGGCGGTCGGATCGTGGTCTGCGAGTTCTCGCACCCGACCTGGAAGCCGTTCCGGACGGTCTACGTCGAATATCTGATGAAGGCGCTCCCGCCGGTCGCGCGGGCGGTATCGTCCTCCCCGGACGCGTACGTCTATCTCGCTGAGTCGATCCGGGCATGGCCCGACCAGGCAGGTCTCGCCGACATGCTGTCCTCAGCGGGCTGGCAGTCGCCGACGTGGACGAATCTCTCAGCCGGGATCGTCGCTCTGCACCACGCAACCGCTTGATCTCTGCGAAAGTTCGACTATGACCACGACGTTGCCATGGGACGGCATCTTGATGCCTCGCGAGGCCTACGGCCCCGCGGCAGTCAAGGCCAGGGACTCGCTCACCGATGCGGCCGCGCAAGGAGACTGGCGCCGGGCGCTCTCGCAGGTGCGCAACGACTACACCGTCGGTGTGAACACCTGGAAGATCGGCGGCGAGTCGATGTTCACGCCGCTGCACCACGCCGCCTACCTCGGTGCACCGCGGGAGACGGTCCAGGAGCTGCTCTCGCTGGGTGGCGTCAGGTCTTTGCCCACCGCCCACGGCGAGACGCCCTACCAGCTCGCCCAGCGCCGCGGCCACGACCACCTGCTCGACATGCTCGACCCCTACTTCCGCCCCGGCACGCCGCTCGGTGACAAGCTCGAGAACGTCAATCTTCACGTGAACACAACGCTCGCCGAGCTGACCGCCGAGTTCCGAGGCGAGCACCAGCTGCGTACGTTCGACGTCCGGCTCATCTCCGAGGAGGGCGGCCCCGACGAGGCCTGGTTCACCGCTCCGGGGATGTACGGCGGCATCCGGATCGGCATGTTCTGGGGCCGCGCCCACCTGGAGTACAACTCCCGTATGGGCGACTCCTACGCCGTCGTCGCCCCGGAGGGTTCGGCCTACGTGAGCCGCTCCAAGCGCGCCGCCCCCGCTCTCCCCACCCGCTGATCCGGCGTGACATGCGAAGGTCGTCCCATGGACGACCCGACTGCCGACCTGATCATCGACCTGAACCCGCTCCCCGACGAGATCGACGCCCGGCTGCGGGCTCAGCTGGAGTTCATCGCCGAGGCCGACAAGCTGAAGACGATCCTGCGTGCCTCGCCGCTGGCCGCAGCGGACCGGCGTGAGAACGACGCCGAGCACTCCTGGCATCTGGCGCTGATGGTGCTGCTGCTGGCGGAGTACGCCGACGAACCGATCGACGTGGGGCACGCGATCAAGCTGGTGATCATCCACGACATGGTCGAGATCTACGCCGGTGACAGCCCGGTCTTCGACACTGCCGCGGTCGTCGACCAGGTCGAGCGCGAGATCGCCGCCGCCGATCGGCTCTTCACGATGCTGCCGCCGGACCAGGCGGGCGAGATCCGGGCCCTGTGGGACGAGTTCGAGGCCGCTCAGACCCCCGAGGCCCGCTTCTGCAAGGCGATGGACCGCCTCGAGCCGATGCTCCTCAACTGGCTCAACCGCGGTGGCACCTGGGGCATGCCCGGTGCCACCGAGTCCCGGGTCCGTGCCCGCGAGGCCGGCGTCGTCGCCGCCTCGACGACCCTCGGCGCCGCCACCGACGCACTCGTCCGCGCGGGCCTCAACAACGGCTGGATCCGCCCCGATCCCGACTGAGCCCAATCCCGCCGAGTCGGCGCATCCTGACGCGAAATCAGGCCGAGTCGGCTCGTCATGACGAGCCGACTCGGCGAGATTTCGGGTGAGTACGGGCCAGCTCGGCGGGTTGCTGCGCGGCTGGTCTCGGCGGTCCGAGCGGGTCAGTGAAATCAGGGAATCCTTTCCTGCGTATCCAGTACGCTGCGTCCGACCTTGACGACCGAGACGCTGGTGAGGGCCGCTCGTGGACACGGATGTGGTGCCGGGATCGGTGACGCACTGGACCGTCACGATCGACGACCAGCGGCGGCTCAAGTCGGCCATGGTGCGGTTGCGGCTGCGAAGTTGGACCTACTGGGTCCTGGGGCTGGTTCTGCCGGCGTTGATGACCGGCTCCGTCTGGTTCGGGATGAGTGATCTGGGGATTGATCCGGTCGGCGATCTTGTCGCTCTGGTGATGATCTCGACCTTGGGAGTCGCCTGCCTGGCGGGCCTGCTGCCACTGCCGCTGTGGACAGTCTCGCGCCGTGTGGAGCGCGAGTTTCCTGTTGGGGCCACTCTCGTCGCATGGGCGACGGAGAGCGGGTTGGGCATGCGTACGCTCAGGCGACTCGCCTTCTATCCCTGGTCGCGGCTGACCCAGATCGAGGCGGGGCCGGTGCTGGTGCGGTGTCGGCAGGATGGCCCGAAGACGTTGGCCCAACCGGCGTACCTTCCGGCCGGGCCTGATGAGGTGGCGCGGTCGGTCGACTTTCCGGCCCAGCTCATCGGGCTGGCGATCAGGCGCGAACTGGCAGCGAGGGCAGGCCGGGTGCCGGCGGAGCCCCAGATGTTGAGGGAGCCGATCGTCGTCGATCGTGTACTGCGGTGGCGGCTCGTCCGGGCGTGGCTGTGGGCGCAGTTCGGCATCACGGCATGGTTGCTTCCTGCCGCGCTCGTTCTCAACATCCCGCTCCTGCTGGCCGGTGGCTCCTACCGGATGTTGGCTACCTGGTTGATGGTCCTGTTGCTCAACCCCCTCACCTGGCTGCTCGCAGGGGAGGGCCGGATGTCCGGGATGTACGTCGTCGGCGCCCCCGTCGTCGGCTCGATGGGCCAGTGGCTCGAGATCCAGGGACCGTGGGGAAGCGTTGCCTGGCCCCCGGGATGGCTGGAGGTACGCCGGATCACCAAGCACACCGTGACGTACGAGATGGTGCAGGTCGGTCCCGATGGAACGCGGGCCGTACGGGCCAACGCCGTGAAGCGGATCGTGGTGATCCCGCGAGCCTTCCTCGACACGCCGGCGCCGGCGGTCAGCCCCCAAGTCTGAGCCGCCAGAATCCCACCTTGGCGTGGTTCTGCAGGCGTTTGCGCCCGGATGCCGACCCGCCTCCCTGCCATGGCGGGAAAGTGCCGCGCGCCATTTCGGCAACCGACTTGCATTCCGCCACAGGAGTGGCAGGATGTGAGTTGGCCCACATTGTGATTCCATTCACAAAGTCTCAAGAAGGGGTGGGTCGCTCAGGGTAGGAGGCGAGATGGAGCTCTACGTGCCGGTGCTCGCGTTGGCGGGACTGGCGACGCTCTTCGCGGTCGGTTCGTTGATCATGAGCTCGGTCGTCGGACCGAGACGCGTCAACCAGGCCAAGGCGGATCCCTACGAGTGTGGGATCGAGGCCACTCCACAGGCGCTGGGTGGTCGATTCCCGGTGAAGTACTACATCACCGCGATGCTCTTCATCATCTTCGACATCGAGATCATCTTTCTCTACCCGTGGGCCGTCAGGTTCGACGCGATGGGATGGTTCGGCCTCGCGGAGATGGGCCTCTTCCTGCTGACGGTGTTCGTGGCGTACGCCTATGTGTGGCGCCGCGGCGGATTGGACTGGGACTGACCGTGAACGAGCGAAGCGAGCGAACAATTCAGGGCAGCTATCCCCGGGCCCCGCGGCTGCCCGCAGCGAAGCGAGGACAGGCGTGGGTATAGAAGAAAAGCTTCCGAGCGGGGTGCTGCTCACCACCGTCGAGGGAATGGCCGGCTACTTCCGCAAGGCGAGCCTGTGGCCGGCGACGTTCGGCCTGGCCTGCTGCGCCATCGAGATGATGACGAGCGGCGGGCCGAAGTACGACCTGGCCCGATACGGCATGGAGGTCTTCCGCGCCTCGCCGCGGCAGGCCGACCTGATGATCGTGGCCGGCCGGGTGAGCCAGAAGATGGCGCCGGTCCTGCGCCAGATCTACGACCAGATGCCCGAGCCGAAGTGGGTGCTCGCGATGGGCGTCTGCGCGAGCAGCGGCGGGATGTTCAACAACTACGCGATCGTCCAGGGCGTCGACCACATCGTGCCCGTCGACATGTATCTCCCCGGCTGCCCGCCGCGGCCCGAGATGCTGATCGACGCGATCCTCAAGCTCCACGACAAGATCCAGGGCGGCACGCTGGGCGTCAACGCCGAGCGCGAGGAGGTCGCCAACGAGACCGCCGCGCTGCGCCAGCTGCCGCTGATCGACCAGACGGGACTGCTTCGGTGAGCGACGAGAACATCGGCCAGAACAGCGGCATGTTCGGCGTGGAGGACACCGGCGACACCAGCGGCTACGGCGGTCTCACCCGCCAGCACGCGATGCCGAGCCGCACCAGCGATGTCGGGGTCCAGCCCTACGGTGGCTGGTTCAAGGAGCTCGCCGACGCCCTCGCCTTCACCGAGGCGGAGGCGGTCATCCACCGTGGAGAGCTGACCTTCCACGTACGCCGCGAGCGGCTGCTCGAGGCCCTGCAGGTGCTCCGCGACGAGCTGCGCTTCGAGCTCTGCTCCGGGGTCTCCGGGGTGCACTACCCCGCTGACCAGGACAAAGAGCTGCACGCGGTCTACCACCTGCTCTCGATGACCTACAACCGCCGGGTGCGAATCGAGACCTCCGCTCCCGATGCCGACCCGCATGTGCCGAGCGCGGTGGCCATCTACCCGACGCTCGACTGGCACGAGCGGGAGACCTACGACATGTTCGGGATCGTCTTCGACGGCCACCCGGGTCTGACCAGGATCCTGATGCCCGACGACTGGCCCGGCCACCCGCAGCGCAAGGACTACCCGCTCGGTGGGATCCCCGTTGAATACAAGGGCGCGACCATCCCGCCGCCGGACACTCGCAGGAGCTACTCATGACCGCGACAGACGCTGACGACGCGCGCACGTTCACCGTCACCGGCCAGGACTGGGACGACCTGACCGACGCCCTCAAGGACGTCAAGGACGAGCGGATCATCGTCAACATGGGCCCGCAGCACCCCTCGACCCACGGGGTGCTCCGGCTGATCCTCGAGCTCGAGGGCGAGACCGTCACCGAGGCGCGTGCCGGGATCGGCTACCTCCACACGGGCATCGAGAAGAACCTGGAGTTCCGCCCCTGGACCCAGGGCACGACCTTCGTCACCCGGATGGACTATCTCTCGCCGATCTTCAACGAGACGGCGTACGTCCTCGGGGTGGAGAAGCTGCTCGGCATCGGCGCCGAGGTGCCGGAGAAGGCCGACGTCATCCGGGTCCTGCTGATGGAGCTCAACCGGATCTCCTCCCACCTGGTGGCGATCGCGACCGGCGGCATGGAGCTCGGCGCTCTGACCGTGATGACGATCGGCTTCCGCGAGCGTGAGCTGTGCCTGGACCTGTTCGAGTTCATCACCGGGCTGCGGATGAACCACGCCTACATCCGTCCCGGCGGCATCGCCCAGGACTTGCCGGAGGACACGGACGCCCGGGTGACCGAGTTCATCGAGTTGATGAAGAAGCGGCTGACCGAGTACGCCGCGCTCTGCAACGCCAACCCGATCTTCAAGGGTCGCCTGGAGCAGGTCGGCTACCTCGACCTGGAGGGCTGCCTCGCGCTCGGCCTCACCGGACCGGTCCTGCGCTCGACCGGCTACCCGTGGGACCTGCGCAAGACCCAGCCCTACTGCGGCTATGAGGACTACGACTTCGAGGTCATCACCTGGGACACCTGCGACTCCTACGGTCGGTTCCGGATCCGGCTGGCCGAGATGTGGGAGTCGCTGCGGATCATGGAGCAGGCTCTCAAGCGGCTGAAGGACCTCGACGGCGCGCCCGTCATGGTGGCCGACAAGAAGATCGCCTGGCCCTCGCAGCTCTCGGTCGGCGCCGACGGCCAGGGCAACTCCCTCGACCACATCCGCCACATCATGGGCGAGTCGATGGAGGCACTGATCCACCACTTCAAGCTGGTGACCGAGGGCTTCCGGGTGCCGGCAGGCCAGGCGTACGTCGCGATCGAGTCGCCACGCGGCGAGCTCGCCGCCCACGTGGTCAGCGACGGCGGCACCAAGCCTTACCGGGTCCACTTCCGGGACCCGTCGTTCACCAATCTCCAGGCCACGAGCGTCATGTCCGAGGGCGGCATGGTCGCGGACGTCATCGTGGCGATCGCGTCCATCGACCCGGTGATGGGAGGCGTCGACCGATGACGCTTGCTGCAGAGACCTTCGACGAGCTGCGCGAGATCGCGGCCCGCTACCCCCAGGCGCGTTCCGGACTGCTGCCGATGCTCCACCTGGTGCAGTCGGTCGAGGGCCGGGTCACTCCCGAGGGCATCCAGGCCTGCGCCGATGTCCTGGGTCTGACCCCGGCCGAGGTGAGCGGGGTGGCGACCTTCTACACGATGTACAAGCGCCATCCCGTCGGCACCCACCACGTCGGCGTCTGCACCAACACGCTGTGCGCGGTCATGGGCGGCGACGAGATCTTCGCCTGCCTGCGTTCGATGCTCGAGGTGGGCAACGACGAGACCACCGCCGACGGCGCGATCACGCTCGAGCACATCGAGTGCAACGCGGCTTGCGACTACGCGCCGGTGGTGATGGTCAACTGGGAGTTCTTCGACAACCAGACCCCGGAGTCGGCCTCACAGCTGGTCGACGACCTGCGTGAGGGCCGCGAGGTCGTGGCTTCGCGCGGAGCCAGGATCACGAGTTGGCGCGAGGCCGAGCGGGTCCTGGCCGGCTTCGAGGACGGGCTCGTCGACGAGGGGCCCGCTGCTGGGCCGGAGTCGCTGGTCGGCCTCGAGCTCGCCCGTGAGCGCGGCTGGGCCGCCCCCGGTGACGCGCACGGCTCCGCCGACGTGACCGAGGAGATGCCGGAGGCCGTCGAGGAGGCCGACACCCGTCGCGCCGAGTCGGAGACGATCGCCGAGGAGGCGTCCGATGACTGACACTCTCACCCCCGTGCTGACCAGCAACTGGGGCGACGAGCGGGCCTGGACGCTGCCCGCCTACGCCCAGCAGGGCGGTTACGACGCGCTCGACGTCGCCCTCGGGTTGGCTCCCGAGGACGTGCAGACGATGGTCAAGGACTCCGGACTCCGCGGCCGCGGTGGCGCCGGCTTCCCGACCGGGGTGAAGTGGGGCTTCCTGCCGCCGTCCGACCCCGAGAACCCCAAGCCGCGCTACCTGGTGGTCAACGCGGACGAGTCCGAGCCGGGCACGTGCAAGGACATCCCGCTGATGATGGCGAGCCCGCACACCCTGGTGGAGGGCGTGATCATCTCCTCCTACGCCATCCGGGCGGAGCGAGCCTTCATCTACGTACGCGGCGAGGTGCTGCACGTGATCCGGCGGCTGCAGGCCGCGGTCCGTGAGGCCTACGCCGCCGGCCACCTCGGCAAGAACATCCACGGCTCCGGCTACGACCTCGAGCTGGTCGTGCACGCCGGTGCCGGGGCCTACATCTGTGGCGAGGAGACCGCGCTGCTCGACTCGCTCGAGGGGCGCCGCGGGCAGCCCAGGCTCCGCCCCCCGTTCCCGGCCGTCGCCGGTCTCTATGCGAGCCCGACCGTGATCAACAACGCCGAGTCGATCGCCTCGGTGCCCGCGATCGTGAAGAACGGCGCCGACTGGTTCGCCGGCATGGGCACCGAGAAGTCCGCCGGCGTCGGCATCTTCTCGCTCTCGGGCCACGTCAAGCGACCGGGCCAGTACGAGGCTCCGCTCGGCATCACGCTGCGAAAGCTGATCGAGCTGGCCGGCGGCGTACGCCCAGGTCACGAGCTGAAGTTCTGGACCCCGGGCGGCTCCTCGACGCCGCTGTTCACGGCCGAGCACCTCGACGTGCCGCTCGATTTCGAAGGGGTCGCCGCGGCCGGCTCGATGCTCGGCACCCGCGCGCTGCAGATCTTCGACGACTCGGTGTGCGTGGTCCGGGCGGTGCTGCGGTGGACCGAGTTCTACAAGCACGAGTCCTGCGGCAAGTGCACCCCGTGCCGCGAGGGCACCTGGTGGCTGGTGCAGGTGCTGGAGCGGCTGGAGAAGGGCGACGGCAAGCCGGAGGACCTCGACCTGCTGCTCGACCAGTGCGACAACATCCTCGGCCGCTCGTTCTGTGCGCTGGGTGATGGCGCGACGAGCCCGATCACGAGCTCGATCCAATACTTCCGGGACGAATACCTGGCCCACCTGGAACAGGGGGGCTGTCCGTTCGACCCCAAGAAGTCGACCGCATGGGCGGAATCGGTGGTCGAGCCTGACGAGACCACCCGTGAGGAGGCATCGCCCAATGACTGACGTCACCGTGAAGATCGACGGCCAGGACGTGACCGTGCCAGAGGGCACGCTGGTGATCCGGGCGGCCGAGCAGGTCGGGATCGAGATCCCGCGGTTCTGCGACCACCCGCTGCTCGCGCCCGTCGGGGCATGCCGGCAGTGTCTCGTCGACATCCCCGACGCCGGCAACGGCCGCGGCTTCCCGAAGCCGCAGGCCTCGTGCACGATCCCGGTCGCCGAGGGCATGGTGGTGGAGACGCAGAACTCCACGGCCGTGAAGGCGCAGCAGGGGATCATGGAGTTTCTCCTGGTCAACCACCCGCTCGACTGCCCGGTGTGCGACAAGGGCGGGGAATGCCCGCTGCAGAACCAGGCCATGTCCCACGGTCAGGGGGAGACCCGGTTCGACGGGACGAAGCGTACGTTCCCCAAGCCCATCAACCTGAGCCCCAACGTCCTGCTCGACCGGGAGCGATGCATCGTCTGCCAGCGCTGCACCCGCTTCGCCGAGGAGATCCCGGGCGACCCGGGGATCGCGCTGATCCAGCGTGGTGCGCAGCAGCAGATCGGCATCGCCGACGACAAGCCGTTCTCGTCCTACTTCTCCGGCAACGTCATCCAGATCTGCCCGGTCGGCGCGCTGACCTCGGACGACTACCGTTTCCGCGCTCGGCCGTTCGACCTGGTCTCCACCCCGAGCGTCGCCGAGCACGACGCCTGCGGTGCCGCGATCCGCATCGACCACCGCCGGGGCAAGGTCATGCGTCGCCTCGCCGGCAACGACCCGGAGGTCAACGAGGAGTGGATCTCCGACAAGGACCGCTTCGGCTTCCGCTACGCGGTCCGAGAGCGGCTCACCTCGCCGATGGTCCGTGAGGACGGCGAGCTCCGGCCGGCGTCCTGGCTGGAGGCCGTCGCGGTCGCCGCCCAGGGTTTGGCCGGCGCCGGCTCGGTCGGGGTGCTGCCGGGTGGCCGCCTGACGCTGGAGGACGCGAAGGCCTACGCCACCTTCGCCCGCGAGACGCTTCGCACCCCGCACATCGACTTCCGCTCGCGTCCGCTGTCGGAGGAGGAGACCGAGTTCCTGCGCTCGCGCGTGGCCGGCACCTCGCTCACCTACGCCGACCTCGACGCGGCCGACCACGTGGTCCTGGCCGGCCTGGAGCCCGAGGACGAGGCCGGCACCCTCTTCCTGAGGCTGCGCAAGGCCAACCAGCAGGGGCTGCGGATCACCGCCCTGAGCCCGTACGCATCGGAGGGCTCCCGCAAGCTCGGAGCCGCGGTCGTCCTGACCGCTCCCGGTGCTGAGGCGGAGGCGTTGTCGCAGGTCAGCGACGTCACCGAGGCTTCGGTGATCCTGGTCGGCGAGCGACTGGCGACCAGCCCCGGCGCCTACGCCGCGGCCGCCGAGCTCGCTGATCGCACCGGTGCCAGGCTCGCCTGGGTGCCGCGTCGCGCCGGCGATCGGGGTGCAGTCGAGGCCGGCCTGCTTCCCGGCGAAGGCGGTCTCGATGCCGAGGCCATCGTCCGCGGTGGTCTCGACGCGCTGCTGATCGCCGGGGTCGACCCTGACGACACCGCCGACCCCGCCGTCTTCCTGGCCGCTCTCGACCAGGCCGGCTTCGTGGTCAGCCTCGAGCAGCGGGTCACCGCGGTGACCGAGCGCGCCGACGTCGTACTCCCTGTCGCTGCCGCCTCGGAGAAGGCCGGCACCTTCGTCACCTGGGAGGGCCGCCGCCGCCCGTTCGAGAAGGTCTTCGACAAGCCGGCCGCCTACTCCGACGCCGAGGTCCTCGGACACATCGCGACCTCGCTGCTTGAGCCCGCGAGCGCAGCGAGCGGTGCCGAAACCAACACGGCTTCATCGAGCGCGACAGGGGACCGTGTTGGTCTCGACACGCCTCCGCCCAGCGGCTCCGGCGGCTCGACCGACGGGGGCGGTCTTCGGCTGGCGACCTGGCGCTTGATGCTCGACAACGGGACGCTGCAGAGCGGCGACAAGGCGTTGGCCGCGACCGCCCGGCCGGCGTTCGTACGCATTCCGGTCGCGCTCCACGAAGAGGTCGGCGACGTCGTGACGATCACCGGTGACCGGGGCAGCTGGACGCTTCCGGCGCTGCCCGCCGAGATGGCCGACAACACGGTCTGGGTCCCGACGAACAGCTTCGGGCGCGGCGTATGGGCTGATCTGGCCTCGCCTGGCTCGACCGTCACCATCGAGGGAGCACAGCAGTGAACGGGCTGGAGCAGTTCGGTCAGGACCCCTGGTGGATCATCGCGATCAAGGTCCTGCTGGTCTTCGTCGTCTGCGTCGTGCTGACGCTGTTCAACATCTGGTGGGAGCGCAAGGTCGTGGCCCGGATGCAGCACCGCATCGGCCCCAACCGGCACGGACCGTTCGGTCTGCTCCAATCTCTCGCCGACGGCGTGAAGCTCGCGCTGAAGGAGGACCTGACTCCGGAGAAGGCCGACAAGATCGTCTTCATCACCGCGCCGATCCTGGCCACGGTGCCGGCCTTCGTGACGTTCTCGGTGATCCCGTTCGGCCCCGAGGTCAACTTCTTCGGCGTACAGACGCCCCTGCAGCTGACCGACATGCCGGTCGCGGTGCTCTTCGTGATGGCGATCGCCAGCATCGGCATCTACGGGATCGTGCTCGGTGGCTGGGCCTCGGGCTCGACGTACTCCCTGCTCGGTGGCCTGCGAAGCAGCGCCCAGATGATCTCCTACGAGGTCTCGATGGGCCTGGCGCTCGTCACCGTCTTCCTGATGGCCGGGAGCCTGTCCACGAGCCAGATCGTCGAGGCGCAGAAGGACTGGTGGTTCGGCGCCCTGCTGCTGCCGTCATTCCTGATCTACTGCATCTCGATGGTCGGCGAGACCAACCGCGCACCGTTCGACCTGCCTGAGGCCGAGGGTGAGCTGGTCGGTGGTTTCCACACCGAGTACTCCAGCCTGAAGTTCGCGCTCTTCTTCCTGGCCGAGTACATCAACATGGCCACCGTCTGCGCGCTCGCCACAACGCTCTTCCTGGGCGGTTGGCGGGCACCGCTCGGCCTCGGCACCATCTGGGCCGGCGCCAACGAGGGCTACTGGCCGGTGCTCTGGTTCTTCCTGAAGATGTTCTTCTTCATCTGGGTCTTCATCTGGCTGCGCGGCACGCTGCCTCGGCTGCGCTACGACCAGTTCATGTCGCTCGGCTGGAAGGTTCTCCTTCCCGCCAGCCTCGCCTGGATCGTCATCGTCGCGGTGATCAAGATGTCCGCGATCCAGGGCGACTTCAGCCCCAACTGGATCCTCTTCGGCTTCGGCCTGGCCATCACCGTGGTGGTCGTGCTCGGCTTCCTGAACCGGCTTCCGGAGAAGGAGCCCCAGGTCGCCGAGGCGCCCGGCGGCTACCCCATCCCCGCGCTGCCGCAGGGTGGGGCCGTGCGCGGCGCCGCCCAGCCGCTGGTGTTCGGACCGAGCGCCGTGGAGCCGACGAGAAGCGGCGTACGCATTCTTCCCTCTCCTGAGGATGCACTGCCTGAGGAGGCAAAGTGAGCAAGGACGACCGCACGTTCAAGGAGCGGTTCTGGGACCCGGTCAGCGGGTTCGCGGTGACCTTCAAGACACAGTTCAAGAAGCCGGTCACCGAGCAGTACCCGCAGCAGAAGGAGCCGACCGAGGAGCGCTTCCACGGTCGACACCAGCTCAACCGCCACGCCGACGGCTTGGAGAAGTGCGTCGGGTGCGAGCTGTGCGCGTGGGCCTGTCCCGCCGACGCCATCTACGTCGAGGGCGCGGAGAACACCGAGGAGGAGCGCTACTCGCCGGGTGAGCGCTACGGCCGCGTCTACCAGATCAACTACCTGCGCTGCATCCTGTGCGGACTCTGCATCGAGGCCTGCCCGACCCGGGCGCTGACGATGACGAACGAGTACGAGCTCGCCGACACCTCGCGCGAGAGCCTGATCTACGAGAAGCAGGATCTGCTCGCCCCGCTCGAGGCAGGGATGGAGGCGCCTCCGCACCCGATGTTCCTGGGCAACGACGACACGTCTTACTACGCGCCGGAGCCCAAGGAGTCTGATCGATGAGCTTCGTGATCCTCGCCTCGATCATGGTGATCGCGGCGCTGGGGCTCCTGTTCGCGCGCAAGCCCGTGCACGCCGCGCTCTCGTTGGCGGTCGTCATGATCGGGCTCGCGATGATCTACGCGATGCTGGAGGCGCCGTTCCTGTTCGCGGTGCAGATCGTGGTCTACACCGGCGCGATCCTGATGCTGTTCCTGTTCGTGATCATGCTGGTCGGGGTCGACACCTCCGACGCTCTGAAGGAGACGATCGCGGGGCAGAAGGTGCTCTCGGTCGTCCTCGGCGTCGGGCTCGGAGCGATCCTGATCACGGGCGTCGGCCAGGCGAGCATCGGCACGATGCGCGGGCTGTCCAGCGCCAACGAGGGCGGCAACGTACAGCGCCTCGCCGACCTTCTCTTCTCCCGCTACGTGATCGCCTTCGAGGCGACCAGCGCGCTGCTGATCACCGCCGCGATCGGCGCGATGGTGCTGGCCCACCGGGAGCGGATCGACCCGAAGCAGACCCAGACCGACCTGGCCCAGGGCCGCGTCGCCGACTACGCGAAGAGTGGCAAGCACCTCGGCCCGCTGCCCCCACCGGGCACCTTCGCGCGGCACAACAGCAACGACACCCCGGCGCTCCTGCCGGACGGGTCGCAGAGCACGAAGTCGGTCCCGGCGATCCTCGGCGGTGGGGTCTCGAACGGCTCGACCGATGCAGACGAAGGAGACGACGCATGACCGACAGCACCACGGCGTACGTCATCTTGTCCGCCATCCTCTTCACGATCGGCACCATCGGGGTGCTGACCAGGCGCAACGCCATCGTCGTCTTCATGTGCGTCGAGCTGATGCTGAACGCGGCGAACCTGGCCCTGGTGGCGTTCAGCCGGCAGCACGGCAACCTCGACGGGCAGGTGACCGCGTTCTTCGTGATGGTCGTCGCTGCCGCTGAGGTGGTCGTCGGGCTGGCGATCATCATGACCATCTTCCGCACCAGAAACACGGCTTCGGTCGACGAGCCAAGGATGCTCAAGTGGTAACTGCTGCACTCGCCAACCCCATCGAGGCAGACGGGGTCTTCTCGCTGATCTGGCTGGTCATCGCGCTGCCCCTGGCCGGTGCGACCCTGATCCTGATCGGGCGCCCGCTGGCGCCGGCGCTCTTCGACCGGGTCGGGCACTGGCTCGCGGTCGGGCTCGCGGGTGCGTCCTTCGTGCTGTCGCTCGTCCTCTTCATCGCCACCCTCGGTCGCGACGAGGAGAGCAGGCAGGTCGTCCAGCACCTCTACACCTGGTTCGACACCGGCGACCTCAGTGTCGGGATGGACCTCCTCTACGACCAGCTCTCCAGCCTGTTCCTGCTGCTCATCACCGGTGTCGGCACGCTGATCCACATCTACTCGGTCGGCTACATGGCCGACGACGAGCGCCGCACCCGGTTCTTCGGCTACCTCAACCTGTTCCTCGCCGCGATGCTGATGCTGGTGCTGGCGGAGAACTACGTCGGCCTCTTCCTCGGTTGGGAGGGCGTCGGTCTGGCGTCCTACCTGCTGATCGGCTTCTGGCAGCACAAGCCGTCGGCGGCTGCTGCCGCCAAGAAGGCGTTCGTGATGAACCGGGTCGGCGACATGGGGCTCTCGCTGGCGATCGCGCTCTGCTTCGTCACCTTCGGGTCGACGTCGTTCTCCGCGATCGACATCAGCGAGACCAGCACCACCACCCTCAACTGGCTCGGCATCCTGCTGCTCGTCGGGGCCTGCGGAAAGTCCGCCCAGGTGCCGCTGCAGGGCTGGCTGCTGGACGCCATGGAGGGCCCGACGCCGGTCTCCGCGCTGATCCACGCCGCCACGATGGTGACCGCAGGCGTCTACCTCATCGTCAGGTCCTCGGTGGTCTTCGACGCCGCCGAGGCCGCCTCGACCGCCGTCGTGGTCGTCGCCCTGGTCACGATCATCTGGGGTGCGGCGATCAGCTGCGTGAAGGACGACATCAAGAAGGTCCTGGCCGGCTCGACGATGAGCCAGATCGGCTACATGATGCTGGCCGCCGGGCTGGGCGGGCCGGGCTACGCGTTCGCGATCTTCCACCTGCTCACCCACGGCTTCTTCAAGGCCAACATGTTCCTCGGGGCCGGGTCCCTGATGCACGGCATGAACGACGACGTGAACCTCAAGCACTACGGCGCCCTGAGCCGGGCCCTTCCGGTGACGTTCGTGACCTTCGCGATGGGCTATCTGGCGATCATCGGGTTCCCAGGGTTCGCCGGCTTCTGGTCCAAGGACAAGATCCTCGAGGTCGCCTTCGCAGAGAGCTGGCTGGTGGGCATCCTCGCCCTCCTCGCCGCCGGTGTGACCGCGTTCTACATGACCCGTCTGATGATGCTCGCCTTCTTCGGACGCAAGCGCTGGCCCGAGGGCGTACACCCGCACGAGTCGCCGCGGATCATGACCGGCCCGCTGGTGGTCCTGGCCGCGCTGTCGGTCCTGGGAGGAGTCTTCGCCCTGGGTGGCTGGATCGAGCACTGGCTCGAGCCGGTCGTCGCCATCGGCCACGGCGGCCACCACGGCCCGCTCCCGGTCTGGGCGACCTCGGTGCTCGCGGTGCTCGTCGTCGCGATCGGGGTCGCGGCCGCCGGGTTCGTCTTCGGGCGCCGCCCGACCACGACCGAGCCGACCCCCTACCTGCACGTCCCGCACGTCGAGGACGTCGTGGTGCCGCCCGGGATGGCGCTCACCCGCGGTGCCGTCGCGACCGACAAGTACGTGGTCGACGGCCTGATGAGCGGTGGCCCGGTCGCTCTCGTGGCGATCGCCGGTGAGCTCCGCAAGGCACAGACCGGTTACGTACGCTCCTACGCCCTCTCCGTCCTCGGCGGCACTGTGCTGGTGGCCCTCGCGATCCTGGTGGTCAACTGATGCTCACAATCCTCATCCTCATCCCGTTCGTAGGTGCGCTGGTCACCGCGGTGATGCCGGCCCGGCCCAAGATGTGGGCCTTCGGCTTCGCGGTCGCGACCCTGATCGCCGGCATCGTGACGATGTTCACGGCCCCCGACACCGACCGCGTCTGGATGGAGCCGCTCGGCGTCCACTGGGCGCTCGAGATGGACGGCTTCGGCAAGCTGATGGTGATGCTGACCGTCGTCCTGGTGCCGCTGGTGATGGTGGCGGCGGTCAAGGACCACGACAAGCGGTGGTACGCCTGGGCGCTGGCCCTGGAGGCCTTCGCGCTGCTCACCTTCCTCGCCGGTGATCTGTTCCTCTTCTACATCGCCTTCGAGGCCACGCTGATCCCGGCGTACTTCATGATCGGCCAGAACGGCGGTCCCGGTCGGGCCAAGGCCGCGGTCAAGTTCCTGATGTTCCAGCTCGGTGGTGGCCTGGTGCTGCTCGGTGCGCTGATCGGCTTCTACGTCGTCTCCTCGCAGGCCGGCCCGCCGTCCTACCTGATCAGCGACCTCGCCCAGCTCGACATCGGCACCACGGCGGAGCGCTGGATCTTCGTGGCGATGTTCATCGCGTTCGCGGTCAAGGCGCCGCTGTTCCCGGTGCACACCTGGCTGGCGGACACGACCGAGCATGCGACCCCGGCGACGTCGGTGCTCCTGGTGTGCATCCTCGACAAGATCGGCACCTTCGCCATGATCCGGCTCTGCCTGGGCCTGGTCCCGGAGGCGTCCGCCTGGGCGACCCCGGTCGTCGTGGTGCTCGCGCTGATCTCGATCGTCTACGGCGCGGTCCTGGCGATCGGGCAGGACGACCTGCTCCGCCTGATCGGTCTCACCTCGCTGAGCCACTTCGGACTGATCACGCTCGGCATCTTCGCGGCCACCCGCGAGGGCCTGGTCGGGTCGATCCTCTACATGGTCAACCACGGTGTCGCGACCGCGGCGATGTTCCTGATCGCCGGCTTCCTGATCACCCGCAAGGGCACCGCGTCGATCTCGTCGATGCGTGGGCTCGAGAAGGCGACACCGGTGCTCGCCGGCACGTTCCTCATTGCCGGTCTGGCCACCGCCGGTCTACCCGGGCTCTCCCAGTTCGTCTCCGAGATCCTGGTCCTGATCAGCGCCTTCGACTACCACTGGCTGGTCGGCGTCATCGCGGTCTCCGCGATCGTGCTCGCCGCGATCTATGTCCTTTGGGCCTACCAGCGGATCTTCACCGGACCGCCTCAGGTCTCCAAGCAACCGGTCGCCGACCTGAACCGCCGGGAGATCGGTGTGATCACACCGCTGCTGGTCGCACTCCTCTTCTTCGGCTTCGTCCCCGGCCCGCTGATCTCAGCGGCACAACCGGTCGTAGCTCCTCTTGTTGATGTCATCCAGGCAGGTGAGTGACGCGATGTTCGAGTCTCCCGGAATTTCGTACGCCACGCTGTGGCCCGTCCTGCTGGTGCTTGGCGCGGCCTGCGTCGGCGTCGTGGTCGAGGCCTTCGCGCCGCGCGCCGCGCGGTTCAACACCCAGGTCTCCCTGGCGCTGGCCGGGCTCGCCGCCGCGCTCGCCGGGACCGTGATCGTCGGTGCCGGGCCGCACCTGGGCGTCGCGACGGGCGAGGGTGCCCTCATCGTCGACGGACCCGGAGCCTTCTCCCAGGGTCTGGTGCTGCTGGTCTCGCTCGGCGGCGTCGCGCTCTTCGCCGAGCGCCGTCTCGACAACGGCGTGAGCGCCTTCGCGGGTCAGGCAGCTGCGCTGCCGGGCACACCTGCCGAGCGCACGGCCTCCCAGCGCGGGCTGGAGCACACCGAGGTCTATCCGCTGATGATGTTCGCGGTCGGCGGGATGATGCTCTTCTGCGTCTCCGGCGACCTGCTGATGCTCTTCGTGGCCCTCGAGGTGCTCTCGCTCCCGCTCTACCTGCTCACCGGGCTGGCGCGCCGTCGCCGGCTGCTCTCGCAGGAAGCGGCGCTGAAGTACTTCCTGCTCGGCGCGTTCTCCTCCGGCATCTTCCTCTACGGTCTCGCGCTGGTCTACGGCTTCGCCGGATCGATGTCGCTGTCGGAGATCGGTGCGGCGGTGGCCGAGGACGGCTCCAGCCCGCTGTTGCTGCTCGGCATCGGCCTGATGGCCGTCGGGCTGCTCTTCAAGACCGGCGCGGTGCCGTTCCACTCCTGGACGCCCGACGTCTATCAGGGCGCCCCGACGCCGGTCACCGCGTGGATGAGCGCGGCCACCAAGATCGCCGCGTTCGCCGCGATGCTGCGGCTGTTCTACGTCGCCTTCGGCGCCGAGGGTGACATCTGGCGGCCGGCCATCGGTGTCGTCGCGGTGCTGACGATGCTGCTGGGTGCCTCGTTCGCGGTGGTCCAGACCGATGTGAAGCGCATGCTCGGCTACTCCGCGGTGGCCCACACCGGCTTCCTGCTCACCGGGCTCCTCGGCGTGCAGAACGACTCCTTCGGGTCCACCCAAGCGGTGCTCTTCTACCTGACCGCCTACGGGTTCGCGACGCTCGGCGCCTTCGCGATCGTCTCTATGGTGCGAGGACCCAACGGCGAGGCCGGCTCGCTGGACCGTTGGGCCGGCCTGGGGCGTACCAACCCGTGGGTCGCGGGGACCTTCGCCATCTTCCTGCTCTCGATGGCCGGGCTGCCGCTGACTGCCGGTTTCATCGGCAAGTGGGGCGTCTTCGCGGTCGCGCTCGGTGCCGGTCAATGGCCTGTCGTCGCGGTCGCGATCGCCTCGAGCGTCATCGCGGTCTTCTTCTACGTACGCGTGATCATGCTGATGTTCTTCACCGACGCGCACGACGATGCCGCCGTCGTCGTCACCCCGTCCTACGCCACCACCGTGGTGATCGCGCTGAGCGCTGTCGCGACCGTTCTGTTGGGTGTAATTCCGGGCCCTGTTCTCAGCCTGTTGGTGGATGCGGGAGGATTCATCGGGTGAGCACCAGCGCACCCACCGATCGAGCCCCTGAACTCGCTCTCCCGATCACCGATCCCGAGCTCGAGCAGCGGCTGCGCGCTCGGCTGGCGATCGTGGAGGAGCGGCTGGCCGGATACACCCGCAGCAGCTCGCCGTTCGTCACGGAAGCGGCCACCCACCTGCTCGAAGCCGGTGGGAAGCGGTTCCGGCCGTTGCTGGTCCTGCTGGCCGCGGAGTGCGGGCCGGAGACGCTCGCCGACGAGGTCGTCACCGCGGCCTGCGTCGTCGAGCTCACCCATCTCGCCTCGCTCTACCACGACGACGTCATGGACGAGGCGCTCGTCCGCCGTGGTGAGGACTCCGCCAACGCCCGCTTCGACAACCACGTCGCGATCCTGACCGGCGACTTCCTCTTCGCTCGTTCCTCGGAGCTGACCGCCGAGCTGGGCCCGGAGGCCGTCCGCATCCAGGCAGCCACCTTCGCCAAGCTCGTCGAGGGCCAGATCCTCGAGGGCGTCGCGCCACTTGAGGGCGTCGACCCGGTCGACCACCACCTCGAGGTGCTGGCCGGGAAGACCGGTGTACTGATCGCCACCTCGGCTCTCTACGGCGCGCTCTTCGCCGGTGCCGACAAGGAGATCCAGGAAGCCCTGCTCGCCTACGGCGACATCGTCGGCGTCGCCTTCCAGCTCTCCGACGACATCCTCGACATCGCGTCCGACTCCGAGAAGTCGGGCAAGACGCCGGGCACCGATCTCCGTGAGGGCGTCCCCACGCTGCCGGTGCTCTTGGCCCGCCGCTCCACCGAAGCCGGCGACGCCCGGCTTCTGGAGCTGCTCGACAGCGACCTCACCGACGACGCGGCGCTGACCGAATGCGTCGACCTCCTCCGCGCCCATCCGGCGCTGGCCGAGGCTCGCGCCTACGTCCAGGCCCGCGCCGAGGAGGCCAAGGCCGCCCTCGCGCCGCTCCCCGAGGGCCCCGTCCGCAAGGCGCTCGAAGCCTTCGCCGACATCGTCGCCGTCCGCTCCGTCTGAGCCGAGGGCCGCGTACGTCTGTCGAGACGACACCAGACTGTCGTCTCGGCCTCCTCCTCGGCGCACCGATCGTTCAAGGGTGCCTACGGGGGCGGGTGAGAATGCTCACATCGAACTATGTTCATTTGTGACTGGTTACACTAAATTCCAAGCATGAACGCGCAAACCCTCATGCGGGTCCTCCGTCGTACCAGCGCAGTGCTCGCCATCGCCCTTGCCATCAGCTCGCTCGCCGCCCCCGGGATGGCCCTCGTCGGGGACGACCCTCCCGCCGTGAACCCGAAGCCGAGGGTCGTGCCGGCGTTGCAGACCTGGAGCGGCGGCAGCGGCCTCCTGTCCCTCGTCCCCGCGACGCGCATCGTCGTGGCGGACCCGCAGCTGGCCGGAGTGGCGGCCCAGCTCAAGGCCGACCTCGTCGAGGTGTCGGGCCTGAAGACGGAAGTGGTGACGGATGAGCCGTCCCGGGCGCGAGACATCGTGCTCGACATCGATGCCGACGCTGCCGTCGGGCCTTCCGGGAACGCCGTCGCGGAGCGAGAGGGCTACCACCTGACTGTCGCGGACCGCGTCCGTGTGACGGCACGCACCCAGACGGCGGTCTTCTGGGGGACTCGCACACTGCTGCAGATGCTGGTCGAGCGCTTCCCGGAGCGAGGCGTGCTGCCCGTGGGGTCGACGACAGACTGGCCCAACGTCGCCCTCCGCGGCTACATGCTCGACGTCGGCCGTCGCTGGTTCGGTGAGACCTACGTACGGGACATGGTTCGCGCCATGAGCTGGTACAAGCTCAACACCTTCCAGGTGCACCTCAATGACAATGCGATCACGGCACCTGGCGGGGACTGGTCCAAAGCACAGTCGGCATTCCGCCTCGCCTCTGAGGACCCGGCGTTCGACGGCCTCGCTGCCGCCGACGGGTCGTTCACGCGAGCCGAGTGGGACGAGCTCGAGGACGTTGCGGCTGCGCACCACGTGACGGTCGTTCCCGAGATCGACAGCCCCGCCCACTCCCGGGCGTTCATCGCCTTCCGGCCCGAGATCGGCCTCGACGGCGGCAACTCCGATCACCTCGACCTGTCCAAGCCGGTGACGACGGCATTCATGAAGGACGTCTTCTCGGAGTTCACGCCGTGGTTCCGCTCGCCGGTCGTCCATATCGGCCTCGACGAGTACCCGAGAGACCTCGAGGACCAGTACCGGGCCTATACGAACACGCTTGCGGCGCATGTGCGTTCGCTCGGCAAGAACGTGCGCGCCTGGGGCAGCCTCACCGTCATGGCGGGCGATGCGACCGGCTACGACAAGGACATGGAGATGGTCTCCTGGAACAACGGGTGGTACTCCGGCAAGCGCGCCATCGCCGACGGCTATCCCGTGATCAACGCCAACGACGGCCTGCTCTACATCGTCCCGTTCGCGGACTACTACCACGGCAAGGGCCTCGACGGCCGCTGGCTCTACGACAACTGGGAGCCGCACGTGTTCGGCGGCAGCAACAACGTCGACAAGGGCAACCCGCTCCTGCTGGGCGCGATGTCCGCAGTCTGGAACGACCTGGTGGACGCCACATATGACGGCGACGACGTCTATCGGCTCGTCGAACCGACCTTCGGTCTGCTCGCCCACAAGATGTGGCGCGGCCCGGTCACGGGGCTCGCCTACGACCGTTTCATGCACGACGTCGGCCGCCTCGGCGTCGGACCTGGCAGCGAGGCGCTGCGTACGTCGCTCTTCGATGCCGGCGACGAGGCACTGCCCGTCACGCTCAGTGCCCCGAAGGTCGTGGGCGAGGGCGAGACCATGACGGTCACGGCGAGCATCCGCAACAGCGGCGCCTCGCCAGTGGCGCTTCGTGCCGTCTCCTTGGCCGTCGATGGCGCGACCCCACTGGACTCGGGTGCGGAGCCGGCCGACCTGGCGCCGGGCGCCGAGGTCGAGCGCAGCTGGACCGTCTCGGCAACCGGGTCTCCGACGCGCTTCACCGTCACTGCCCATGGGCAGCGGGATCGCTGGCAGACGAGGTCCGCTGCGCGCGGCTCTGTGGCGGTCGTCGCCCCGGCGCCTCCCGGCACCCAGCACCTGTCCTTCGACGCGGTGCCCAGCGCCTCGTCCGTGGAGGCGAACCTCGACCGGCTCGCGGCACGCCACGCCGTCGACGGGGACCTCGCGACCCGCTGGGCCTCGGCCTACTCGGACGACCAGTGGCTCCAGCTCGAGCTCGAGCGTCCGTCGACGGTGACCTCGGTCCGACTGTCCTGGGAGGCTGCCTGCGCCAAGCGGTACGCGGTGCAGACCTCCACCGACGGGGTGACCTGGACCGACGCGGCCGTCGTCGATCAGTCGACGTGCAAGACCGACACGGTCACCCTCACGACGTCCGGGCCCGTCACGCACGTGCGTATGCAAGGCCTCCAACGGGCCACGACCTACGGCTACTCGCTCTATGAGTTCTGGGTCTTCGGCAATCCCGCCTGACCAGACGGCCGCGTTGGCCGGCTCGGTGCCCGCCGGCACCGAGCCGGCAGCGAGAGGCGCCGTCAGGCGGGGCTCGGCGGGCGAGTTCCGCGGCGCGATATTCGGTAAAGGGATTTCCGGCCCTGGCAGTACCGTTGCGACGTGAACGAGCAGCGGCGTGGAGTGATGTTCGGTGCCGCGGCATACATCATGTGGGGTGCGTTCCCGCTCTACTTCCCGCTCCTGGAGCCCGCCGGCGCGTGGGAGATCCTGGGGCACCGGATCCTGTGGTCGCTCGTCGTGGCCGGAGCGCTGGTTCTGATCGTGGGGCGCCGCGAGCAGGTGGCGGCGATCCTGCGCGACCGGCGCAAGCTGGTGCTGCTGGCGGGTGCGGCCGCGGTGATCTCGATCAACTGGGTGACGTACATCTGGGGTGTGAACAACGGGCGGATCGTGGAGACGAGCCTGGGCTACTTCACCAATCCGCTGGTCACGATGTTGATGGGCGTGATCATCCTGCGGGAGCGGATGCGGAAGCTGCAGTGGGTGGCGCTGGCGATCGCCTTCACCGCGGTCCTCGTCCTCACCCTCGACTACGGGCGGCTGCCTTGGGTGGCGCTGGTGCTGGCGTTCTCCTTCGGCGCCTACGGGCTGCTGAAGAAGAGCGCAGGGGTCGGTCCGTTCGAGTCGCTGGCCGTCGAGACCGCCGTGACGGCGCCGTTCGCGCTCGCTCTCGTCGTCGCTCTCCAGGCCACCGGGAACGGCACGCTCTCCGGGAACGGCCCGCTCCACGTCTTCCTCCTGATCAGCCTAGGAGTCGCCACCGTGGTGCCACTGGCCTGCTTCGGCGCGGCCGCGATCCGGGTGCCGATGGTCACGATCGGGCTGCTCCAGTACCTCGCGCCCATCCTGCAGTTCGCCGTCGGCGTCTTCATCGCCCATGAGGCGATGCCTCCCGGGCGCTGGGCTGGCTTCGCGATCGTCTGGCTCGCGTTGGTCATCTTCAGCGTCGAGGCTGTCCACCACCGCCGCAAGGTCCTGCGCGCGGAGGTCGCTCCGCTGAGCACCACCGGTGCGTAGCCGGGCGGCGCGGGCTGTTCCTTCGGCTGCATACCTTGCTGGAGGAACGGCCCTGATCAGTGAGGCAGCCAGGCCTCGTCGCGGGCGGTGCGGGTGGTGACCTCGTCGGGCAGCTCGCGGGTGGCGAGCTCGGCGATGGAGACCTTCTCGAAGACCTCGCGCAGCGAGTCACGCGCGGCGATCCAGACGTGCTGGAGGACGTCGGCGCGCTCGTTGTAGGTGACCGCCTCGGGGCGGAGCCCGTAGACCGAGACCAGCGGGCCGTCGACCGCGCGGATCACGTCGGCGACGGAGACGTCCGAGGCCTTGCGAGCCAGCCGCCAGCCGCCTGACTGGCCTCGCTGAGAGATGACGACGCCGGCCTTGCGGAGGTCGGCGAGGATCGCCTGCAGGAAGCCGTGGGGGATGTCCTGGGCGCGGCCGAGCTCCTCGGCGCTGACAGCTTTTCCGTCCTCGCGCGCGGCCATCTCGATGAGGGCGCGGAGAGCGTAATCGGACTTGGCAGATACTCGCACGGCCACATTCTTGCAGATGAATGCAGAATTTCGCTCAATCTAGTGGTCAAGTCCACTTTCACTCGCGAGGGCCTCGGCGCGCCTCTTGAGGGCGGCCGCGTGCCGCCGGAACCCGTCCGCGACGCGCTCCGGACCAGCCAGTCCGACCAGCGGACCGGAGAGCTCCTCGACGGTCTCATAACGCGTCGGACCGCCGGGTCGCTGGGTCAGCCGTTGGTGTCGTACGCCGCGGACCAGGCCGAGCCGTGCCGGCCAGCCCTCGTAGACATAGGCCAGGTACGCCTCCGCGACCCCGTCTTCGCCGACGACCGGTGCCGCGAGCGCCGAGATCCGCTCCGGTGAGCGCGCGCGGGCGCCGTTGGCCCAAGCCACGTACAGGACGATCGGGTTGCCCATCGCCGCCGGCTGAGCGGTCTCAGCCCGGACGACGAAGGGGTTCCATGCGGCGTACGCCTCGGTGTCGACCATCACCCGCCAGACCGCCTCGATCGGGGCATCGATCTCGGCGGTGGCCTTCGGGTGCTCGTAGGCCACGAGCTCAGCGGTAGTTGATGAACTGCACCGCGAAGTCGTAGTCCTGCCCCTTGACCAGTGAGATCACGGTCTGCAGGTCGTCGCGCTTCTTGGAGGAGACGCGGAGCTCGTCGCCCTGGATCTGCGCCTTGACGCCCTTGGGCCCCTCGTCGCGGATCAGCTTGGAGATCTTCTTCGCGTCCTCGGAGGAGATGCCCTCCTTGAGGGTGATCGAGATCTTCGACAGCTGCCCCGACTGGCGCGGCTCGCTCGCGTCGAGGATCTTCAGGGACTGCTGGCGCTTGATCAGCTTGTCCTGGAAGACCGAGAGCACCGCGCTGGCGCGGTCGTCGGCCGACGCGGAGATCTCGATCGCCTGATCACCGCTCCACTCGATGGTCGCGTTGGTCCCCTTGAAGTCGAACCGCGTCGAGACCTCGCGCGCGGTCTGGCTCAGCGCGTTGTCGACCTCCTGACGGTCGATCTTGCTCACGATGTCGAACGATGAGTCAGCCATGACTCTTCTCCTCTAGCTTCTGACCAGGTCTGTGGTGCCTTCACCCTAGAACCTCGTGCCGTTTTCGTACGCTGCCAGCCCCTGCGCTATCGTTTATTGCTGTCGCGATCCCCTTAGCGGGGGCACGCGTACAACCCAGGCAGATTGCCCGAGCGGCCAATGGGAGCGGACTGTAAATCCGTCGGCTTTTGCCTTCGAAGGTTCGAATCCTTCATCTGCCACACTGGGAGAACACCCCGGTGACCAGCGGAAACGCTGGCCACCGGGGTGTTTCGCTTGTCCGCCCGTGTCCAGTCGTCGCCCGCTGTCAGCAGGTGTTCACGTCCCCGGCGCGCCCCGGCGGGTCACCCGTTGCTCGCATGGCCAGTGACCAAGATCAACAGTCGCCCCGCTGGGAATGGTCCTGGGCCGTGCCCTAGGCTTGTCCTCGAAGGGGAGTAGTCCTCAACAGTTGCGTCGACACACTGGCCCCAGGGCCCGGCGCAACAGGCCACGACGCGAGCGTCGCTCGCAGACCGGCGGACGAGACCTTCGATCAGACACCCGTATCAACGTGACGTGCCTGGTCGAAGGGAAGTCCAGGTCTATACGGGCTCCTCCGGCCAGTGTGCCGGAGAGGAACCCCTGTGTACGCCTTCCTGCTTTCTACAGCAGTGATCTTCGTCGCCGAGCTCGGTGACAAGAGCCAACTCATGGCGATGACGTTCGCCACCCGCTACCGAGCCCGCGACGTGATCCTCGGGATCACCGCCGCAACTGCGATCGTCCACCTGGCATCGGTCGGCATCGGCGCCCTCATCGGTGATGCCTTTGCCGATTATCAGCAGTACATCACCATCGTCGCGGGGGTTGCGTTCCTGCTTTTCGCTGCCTGGACCCTGCGTGGAGACGAACTCACCGAGGTCGAGGCCAGCAAAGCCCGCAACAGCCGTGGTTTGGCCCTCCTGGCCGTCGGGGTTGCGTTCTTCCTCGCCGAGCTCGGCGACAAGACGATGCTCGCGACGATCACCTTGGCAACCCAGGAAGGTTGGCTGGGCACCTGGATCGGGTCGACCCTCGGCATGGTCGCCGCCGATGCTCTCGCGATCGGCGTCGGCGCGCTCCTGGGGCGTCAGCTTCCAGAGAAGGTCATCAAGTACGGCGCAGCCGCATTGTTCGCGATCTTCGGCCTCATCCTCATCGTCGACGGTATCGCGCACATGTGACGATCGAGGAGGTGTAACAGCGACCAACCCACGCCTTGTCCAGCTGCCGCTCCCTTGCAAGCTCGCCGATCGTCGGCAGCGGGGCGCAATAGGTGGAAACGGCGACGAGCGCTAACAGATGCTCGCGATCTCCCTCGCGGCTTTCGCCTGCAAGTCAACGGATGACCTCCTAGGTTCAGCCGTCTGCGGGTGTCTGCGTTTGCGCTGCCTGCCTGACACACAGTTCGTCCAGGGGGAAGCGATTCACCGCGTATGACCTTTGTCGAGGGGCGCAACTGCGTGCGTCGGTGCACACAGTTGGGCGGGCCTATAGCATATTTCAGGGGTAGCTGAGCCTGGCTGGACGCCAACTGTGTGCACGCGTTGAACGGTCTGACGACCCTGATCAATGCAGCCATGCCGTTCATCCCCAACACCGCCGAGTTTGTCCGGGAGCAGTGTGCCTCGTGCTTGGAGTTCGTCGCGCCCAACCAGTTCCTGACCGACCTGGCGGCTGGCGGCTACACGGTTCCAGGTGTCACCTACACCTCGATCATTTCGAAGTACGACACGGTCGTCACGCCCTACACCAACGGCCGGATCGACGAGGCGGGAGTGTCCAACATCGTGCTGCAGGACAAATGCGGGTTCGACTCCTCGGGTCACCTCGCGATGGCCGCCGATCCCAATGTCAACCTGCTGATCAGGCGAGCCCTGGACCCGGAGAACCCGCCGGCGATGCACTGCTCGATCGCGCTCCCGGCACCCTTCTGAGCCCTGCATCCGTTCTGTTTCGCACAGAGTGGGATCTGTCCTCATTGTCAGCGCACACGCCCAGCGTGTTATCACTGGCGTTGCTCTGCTTGGGTACGTGATGTTCGAGCGGGGTGGACAGCTACTCGGCCCTGCGGCCCACGAAGGAGCACCATGACTGTCGACGCATCTCAGCCCGTGCCGGACAACGACGAGTTCTGGCGGGAGCGTCGGGTCTGCTTCCTGACGACGAGCCGGCCGGACGGCAGCCCCCATCTGGTCCCGGTCGGGGTCACGTTCGATCCGGTGGCCGGCATCGCGCGCGTCATCAGCAGCGCGGGAAGCAAGAAGGTCCGGAACGTACGAGGGGCCCGGCCCGGTGCGCAGGTCGCGGTCAGCCAGGTCGACGGGCGGCGGTGGTGCACCCTCGAGGGCACGGCCGTGGTGAAGGACGACGCCGAGTCCGTGGCCGAGGCCGAACGGCGCTACGCCGAGCGCTACAAGCAGCCTCGGCCCAACCCGGAGCGGGTGGTCATCGAGATCACGGTGACCCGGGTGCTGGGCAACGTACGTCCGTCGGGTTGGTGATGCGCTTCCGCTCGTTCCCAGCGGCGAGCGCTGACCGGGGTGAGGACAAGCTTCGGCCGAGACCCGAAACGGCGTAGTCAGGGGTCAGATCTGACTATCCGCCCTCGCGGCAGGCATGCGGTAGCGTCGAGATACGAGCTGGTCCGCAGCGGCACTCGTTCGAAGGCCGACAACTGCTGCAGACCGGAAGGGAACCGGTGGACGTGAATGCGGACAGCCTGGCCCGAGCTCGGGAAGCCCATGCGGCGTGGGCCTGGGCTGACGCTGCCGCCGGCTTCGACGCGGTGCCGGCCGAGCAGCTCACCTCCGACGACCTCGGGGCCTATGCCGATGCGTTGGCGTGGCTCGGTCGGGTCGAGGACTATCTGCGCCTGACCGCTGCGGCGTGCGAGGCATTCGAGTCAGACGCCCGGCCGGCCGAGGCCTCGTGGGCGGCGATGATGATCGGGCTCTACCGCCTGGGGCGCGGCGACGAGCCGCAGGCCATGGGCTGGTTCGGCCGTGCCGGACGGCTTCTGGAAGGCGCCCCGGAATGCGCCGCGCGCGGACTGCTGTTGTTGGTCACCGGGGTGGAGGCGAATCTGCACGCGGGCAAGCCGACCGCAGCGGTGGAGGCCGCCCGCCAGGTGCAGGCCATCGGCGGACGGGTCGATGAGCCGGGACTCGTGCTCATGGGCCTCAACAGCGAGGGCCGCGCTCTGATCATCGCCGGCCAGACGGCAGACGGGATGGCGCTGCTCGACGAGGCGATGGTCACCGCCATCGACAGCGATCTTCCCCCCTTCATGGCGGGCAGCCTCTACTGCCACACCATCGCCGCCTGTCACGAGATCGCCGACTTCCACCGGGTGTCCCGCTGGACCGACCTGACCGAGGACTGGCTGGCGACACTTCCCGCGGTGGGAGTCTTCGGTGGCCTGTGTGCGGTGCACCGCGCACAGCTCCACCTCCTCCACGGCGCGTGGGACGAGGCTGAATGCGCGGCACTGCAGGTCGTGGCAGATCTCGACGCGATGCGCGTCGACTACGCCGCGGAGGCCTGGTACGTGGTTGGTGACGCGCGCAGGTTGCGCGGTGCCCCGGATGCCGCGGCGGCGTACGACGAGGCGCACGCCCGCGGACGGGACCCGCAGCCGGGTCGGGCCCTGTTGCGGTTCGGTGCCGGGGACGCTGCCGGGGCCGCGACGGCGCTGCGCACGGCCCTCACAGCCGCCGGGGACGATTCACTTCGCCGGGCACCGCTGTGCGTCGCCGCGGTCGAGATCGCCATTGGTGCGGGACGACTGGAGGATGCCAGAGCTGCCGCAGGCGAGGTCGCCGAGACCGCGGCGAGGTACGCCACCTCGGGTCTCGAGGCGATGGCGGCCGGTGCCCGCGGCGCCGTTCTGCTGGCCGAGGGCCGTGCCGAGGAAGCGCTTCCCGTGCTGCGTGATGCCTGCCGACGCTGGCATGAGCTGGGAGCGGTGTACGACGCCGCCGGCGCCTGCGTCAGGCTTGCAGGGGCCTATCGGGCGCTCGGCGACGAGGTCTCCGCGGAAGCAGAGGCGTCGAGAGCGGAGGCGGCATACGAGCGGCTGGGCGCAACTCGTCCGGCGCCGGAGCTGCCCGCCGGGCTGACCCGGCGCGAGTGCCAAGTCCTGGCCCTGGTGGCCGACGGTCGCTCCAACCGGGAGATCGGCGAGAGGCTGTTCATCAGCGACCGCACGGTCGGCCGCCACCTGACGAACATCTTCGCCAAGATCGGGGTCACCTCGCGGACCCAGGCGGTGCGCTACGCGATCGACCACGCGCTGACCCGCGCTCGGTGAGCCCGCTACGCAATACCGCGTAGTGCGGCCCCTCAGGTCGGCCGATCACACCGATGCCGACCACCCGCCACGCGGCCGATGATCCGAGGAGACGCACCGAACAGCGGTGCCGCGAACGGGAGTGACGATCATGACTGACACAAGAATCCACCGAGCGGTCTCTGCCGACGGCACCGAGATCGCCGGACGAGTGCGCGGAGCGGGCCCTGCACTGGTCCTGGTCCACGGTGGCATCGGCGACGGCGAGTTCGCCTGGGACGCGTTGCTGCCCCACCTGACCGCCCGGTTCACCTGCTACCTGCCGAGCACCCGTGGCCGCGGGCTGTCGAGCGACAACCCGGACCACTCGCCGCCGCGCCTGGAGGACGACGTCACCGCCTTCGTCGAGAGCATCGGCGAACCGGTCGACCTGGTCGGCTGGTCGGGCAGTGGTGCCTGGGTGCTTGGCGCGGCCGCCCGCAGCGCCTCGGTGTCCGCGGCGGCCCTGTTCGAGCCGGCGGTGATGTCGGTGATGGGACCCGACGACCGCACCCGGACCATGGCCATGGCACAGCAGATGGGTGCGGCGGCCGCGGACGGTCGGCTCGTCGATGCGTTGCGGGCGTTCGTCCCGTGGATCTGCAACGACGAGGAGGCGGCCGCCCTGGAGGGTACGGACTTCTACCAGCGGTGGTCGGAGGGAGTCCCGGCGATGCTGCGGTTCATCCAGGACGACGCGCCCTACCAGGGGCCCAGATCCACCGATCCCGAGGCGCTCGCGCGAGTCGCCGCACCGGTCCTGCTCCTGCGGGGCCAGCGGACCCGCCTCGCGACCTGGTTCACCGATGCCGTGGAGTACATCTCCCGTCACGTCCCCGTCGCGCAGATCTGCGAGCTGCCAGGGCTCGGACACTTCGCCCCGGTGCTGGCCGGCGCGTCCATCGCCGACGAGCTCGTGACCTACTTCGAGTCGGTCCGGACCGAGGCTCGCGCCTGAAGACGCGGGGCCGGCGCAGGTCTTCGACCCGTCATCTGGTTCCGACGACCTGGTCTGATCCTCCGAGGGTCAGGCCAGGTCGGCGGCCAGCTGCTTGCCGGCCTCGGTGAGCAGCGGGACGGCGCGCTCGATGAGCTCGTCGCTCATCCGGCCGGTGGGTCCGCTGATCGAGATCGCCAGGCGCGGGGCGTAGTCGGCGACGGCGACGGCGACGCAGCGTACGCCTGCCTCCTGCTCGCCCTCGTCGATGGCGTAGCGGCGCTCGCGGACCTGTTCCAGCTGGTCGAGATAGTCGTCGCGCGAGGTGATCGTGGTGGAGGTGTAGGGGACCATCTCGGTGCGCCGGAGGATGTCGCGGACGTGGTCGGGCGCCATGTCGGCGAGGATGGCCTTGCCGACGGCGGTGCAGTGCGGAGAGACGCGGCGGCCGACCTCGGTGAACATGCGCATCGACTGGCGCGACTCGGTGTGGGCGACGTAGACGATCTGGTCGCCGTCGAGCATCGCCAGGTTGGCCGACTCGCCGACCTCGTCGACGAGTCGCGCGAGGTGGGGCCGGGCCCAGGTGCTGAGCATGCGGGAGGAGCTCTCGCCCAGCCGGATCAGCTTGGGGCCCAGGACGTACTGCCGGTTGGCCTCCTGGCGAAGGTAGCCCAGGTCGACCAGGGTGCGCACCAGCCGGTGGATGGTCGGCAGCGGCAGTCCGGAGGTGGCGGCGAGCTGGGAGAGGCCCATGGTCCCGCCGGCATCGGCCATCGTCTCCAGCAGGCCGAAGGCCCGCTCGATCGACTGCACGGCACCGGCGCGCGCCTTCGGCGCCTTCTCGTTCTCGCTCACAGGCTCCCCTATCTTCCGGCCACGATCTGATGGGTGCTGACTTCCGGATGACGGAAGTCTAGCGTCGGTCAGAGGAAAACCTGTCGGTTGCGTCCCTTGTTGGAGGAGATTAATATCCGCAATGCGGAAAGAAGAATCCATTCAAAGGAAAACTGTGGCCCTGAGAGGGTGGAGCTCGTGAACATTCAGATCACCGGTGGCGACGTCGAGCGAGGAGCCGAGATCCTCACCCCTGAAGCCCTCGAGTTCGTCGCCGAGCTGCAGCGCCGCTTCGGGCCACGCCGCGACGAGCTGCTGGCCGCCCGCCGGGTGCGGCGTGAGGAGGTCGCGCGCACCGGCCGACTCGACTTCCCGCCGGAGACCGCGGAGGTACGCGCCGCCGACTGGACCGTGGCGCCGGCGCCCGAGGATCTCCAGGACCGTCGGGTCGAGATCACCGGCCCGACCGACCGGAAGATGACGATCAACGCACTCAACTCCGGCGCGCGGGTCTGGTTGGCCGACATGGAGGACGCCAGCACACCCCACTGGAGCAACGTCGTCGACGGCCAGGTGAACCTGTACGACGCCGTGCGTCGGCAGATCTCGGCGATGTCGCC
Source organism: Nocardioides sp. NPDC006273 (assembly GCF_040613495.1). Lineage (NCBI taxonomy): Bacteria > Bacillati > Actinomycetota > Actinomycetes > Propionibacteriales > Nocardioidaceae > Nocardioides > Nocardioides sp. NPDC006273. The sequence goes on from NZ_JBEXSD010000038.1 coordinate 35,891, forward strand.
GCAGGGCAAGCTCTACGAGCTCAAGTCGGACCATCGGCTGGCCACGATCGTGATGCGCCCGCGCGGGTGGCACTTCGACGACCGGCACGTGCTGCTCGACGGCGAGCCGGTCGTCGGCGCCCTGGTCGACTTCGGGCTCTACTTCTTCCACAACGCCCGCGAGCTGGTGGAGCGGGGGAGCGGGCCGTACTTCTACCTCCCCAAGATGGAGAGCCACCTCGAGGCGCGGCTGTGGAACGACGTGTTCGCCTTCGCTCAAGCAGAGCTCGGGATCCCGCACGGCACCGTGCGCGCGACCGTGCTCATCGAGACCATCCCGGCTGCGTTCGAGATGGACGAGATCCTCTACGAGCTGCGCGACCACGCCTCGGGGCTCAACGCCGGCCGCTGGGACTACCTGTTCAGCCTGATCAAGTACTTCCGCGACGCCGGACCCTCGTTCGTGCTTCCCGACCGTGCGACCGTCGGGATGGCCTCGCCGTTCATGCGTGCCTATGCCCAGCTGCTGGTCAAGACCTGTCATCGGCGCAACGCCCATGCCATCGGCGGCATGGCTGCCTTCATCCCGAGTCGCCGGGACCAGGACGTCAACGCCACTGCCTTCGCCAAGGTCCGTGAGGACAAGGAGCGAGAGGCGGGCGACGGCTTCGACGGCTCCTGGGTGGCCCACCCCGACCTGATCCCGATCTGCCAGGGGACCTTCGACAGCGTCCTGGGCGACCGGCCGAACCAGGTCGACCGGCAGCGTGACGATGTCGAGGTGCGCGCCGAGGATCTGCTCGACGTCGCCTCGGCGGGCGGCGCGATCACCCTCGCGGGGCTGCGCGACAACGTCGAGGTCTCCCTCGTCTACCTCGACGCCTGGCTGCGCGGCTCTGGTGCTGTCGCCATCCACAACCTGATGGAGGACGCCGCCACGGTCGAGATCTCTCGCTCGCAGATCTGGCAGTGGGTGCACAACGAGTCGAAGCTCGACGACGGCACCCCGGTGACCGAAGAGCTCGTACGCCGCATCCTTGACGAGGAGATGGCGAAGCTGCTCACGGCCGCCGACGGGATCGAGCACCGCCTGCAGGAGGCCCGCACCATCTTCGAGGAGGTCGCGCTCGCCGACGACTACCTCGACTTCCTGACCCTGCCGGCCTACGACCTGGTGGTCGGCGCATGAGCGAGCGTGAGCGAGTGAATCATCGAAACCGCATGAGCGACCTCGAGGACCTCGTCGGCAGGCTCGACCGCGCGCTCGCCGGCGCCGACGCGGCGCTGGCCGCGGGCTATCCGGGGGACCGCGGCGTACGTCAGCCGGTGCACACGGTCTATGTCCCGGGCGACCGTTACGACGAGAAGACGGTCGCTCAGTGGGCCGCCGAGTCGGGCCGGGCGCTGGCCGAGCATGCGGACTCGGCTGCTGAGGTCGCCGAGGCGTTCGACCTGCGCCCGGAGCTGGCCGATGGCGTCTACGACCGGGTGCGGGCCAAGCTGGCCGCCGAGGCGGTCGAGGACCTCCGGATCGACTTCGAGGACGGCTACGGAGCCCGCCCCGACGCGGACGAGGACGCCGCCGTGACGGCCGCCGCCCGGGCGCTCGCCGCCACCGTGCGCGACGGCTCCGCGCCGCCGTTCCACGGCATCCGGATCAAGTCCTTCGAGGCCCCGACGCGACATCGTGGCCTGCGTACGCTGGACCTCTTCCTGGAGGAGCTCGCCGGCGAGGGCGGGCTGACCGACGGCTTCGTCGTCACGCTGCCCAAGGTGACCTCCGTGGAGCAGGTCGCCGCGATGGTCACCGCGCTGGACGCGCTCGAGGCCGCCCACGGGATCGCCGCGGGGAGCCTGCGGTTCGAGATCCAGGTCGAGACGCCGCAGGCGATCCTCGGCTCCGACGGCACGGCGCTGGTCGCCCGGATGATCGCGGCCGGGGACGGACGTGTCACCGGCCTGCACTATGGGACCTACGACTACTCCGCATCGCTCGGGGTCGCCGCCGCCTATCAGAGCATGGAGCACCCGGTCGCCGACCACGCGAAGGACGTGATGCAGGTGGCCGCGGCCGGCACCGGCGTCTTCGTCTCGGACGGCTCGACGAACGTGCTCCCGGTCGGTGACCGCGAGGCCGTACGCTCGGCCTGGCGGCTCCATTCCCGCCTGGTGAGCCGGTCGCTGGCTCGCGGGATCTATCAGGGCTGGGACCTGCACCCAGCCCAGTTGCCGAGTCGCTACATCGCGACGTACGCCTTCTTCCGTGACGGCCTCGAGGTCGCCTCGGCCCGCCTGCGGGCATACGTCCACGGCGGGGAGTCCAGCTATCTCGACGAGCCCGCCACCGCGGCCGCGCTCGCCGCGTTCGTCCTGCGCGGAGTGGAGTGCGGGGCGGTCGCGGCCGACGAGATCGAGCGCTCGGCCGGGATCGACCGGGCCGAGCTGGCCGGGCTCGCGCGCCGACGGATCGGCTGACGCACACCGCGTGGCGGCAGGCTGGGTAGCCTGCCGTCATGCGTGTCGAAGCCGAGTTCACCACCGAACCGTTCCGGGGCGAGGGCGACCCGCCCGAGCACGCGACCGCGGCGCTCGAGGCGGCCCGCGAGGCCGGCCTGGAGTGTGACTTCGGGCCGCTGGGCACGTCGGTGCGCGGCGAACGGGACACGGTGCTGGCGACGCTGGCCGCCGTGGTGGCCGCCGGTCTGGACCACGGCGCCGACCAGATCACCTTCCAGGTGCGGGTCGAGGGCCACAGCGCGCCGCGGCGTACGGCCTCCGGGTTGGAGGCGCTGCTCGCCGACGTCGCCGACGAGCTCGGCGGCGACCTGCGGACGTTGGACCGGCAGGGGAAACAGCGTGCTGTCCGGCTGCTGGAGGAGCGAGGTGCCTTCGACTTCCGCAAGAGCGCCGAGATCGTGGCCGCGGCGCTCGGCGTCACCCGGTTCACCGTCTACAACTATCTGAACCGCGAACGGGACTAGCCCGAAACCTCCCTGTCACCTGCGCTCTCACTGTTTAACCCAAGGTTTTCAACAAACTGTTGACGGTGACGTACGACACATGTCACCGTGGTCACGCGGAAATGCTTTTCCGCATCGTGAGAGAGCAAGGACTATGGATCTCCAAACTTTCAACACCGCTTCCCCGGACGAGCTACGTCCCGTCCTGCAGGCCTGCTGCGCCGCACCGGCCTGGGTCACCGCCGTCATGGACGGCCGCCCATACGCCGACGCGGACGACGTCGCCCGCGTCGCCGACGAGGCTGCCCGGCGGTTCACCGCGGGCGACGTCGACCAGGCGCTCGCCGCCCATCCCCGGATCGGGGAGCGCGCCGAGGGTGAGCACGCCGAGGCCGCCTGGTCGAGGCGCGAGCAGGCGGCAGTCGGCACCGAGCAGGCCACGGCGCAGGCTCTCGCCGAGGGCAACCGGGCGTACGAGGAGCGCTTCGGCCGGGTCTTCCTGATCTGCGCCTCGGGCCTCTCGGCAGACGATGTCCTCGCCTCGCTGCGCAACCGGCTCGGCAACGCGCCGGACGCCGAGGCGGCCGTGGTCGCCGACGAGCTCCGCAAGATCGCGCTGCTGCGTCTCGAGCGGCTCCTGACCGAGGAGGTCTCCGCATGACCAGTCAGAACAGCACCAGCGCCATCACCACCCACGTGCTCGACACCGCGCTCGGCCGCCCTGCCGCCGGCGTCCCGGTCCGGCTCAGCCGGATCGACCCTCAAGACCCCGACAACATCGTCGTTCTCGCCGATGCCGTCACCGACGATGACGGCCGCGCGACCGGCCTGGGACCGGATCAGGTCCCGGCCGGCACCTATCAGCTCCGATTCGGCACCGCCGCCTACTACGCGGCGACCGGTCAAGAGTGCTTCTTCCCGCAGGTCACCGTCACCTTCGCGGTCACCGACCGGCGGCACCACCACGTGCCACTCCTGCTGAGCCCGTTCGCCTACTCCACCTACCGAGGGAGCTGACATGCCCATCCACCTTGGATCGAACCAGTACGGCAAGGCCGAGAACCGCGTCGTACGCATCTACCGCGACACCCCTCGCCACCAGGTCCGCGACCTCAACGTCTCCACCGCGCTGCGCGGCAGCTTCGCCGAGGCTCACACCAGCGGTGACCAGCAGGACGTGCTGCCGACGGACACCCAGAAGAACACCGTCTTCGCCTACGCGAAGAAGGTCGGCGTCGCCTCGATCGAGGAGTTCGCGCTGGCTCTCGCCGACCGCTACCTCGAGGCCTGCCCTGCCGCTGGAGGAGCGCGGGTCGAGGTCGACGAGTACGCCTGGGACCGCATCCAGGTCGACGGCGAGGGGCATGACCACTCCTTCGTCCGCTCGGGTGGCGGCGTACGCACGACGGTGGTGAACGTCGACGGCCGCGGCGGCGGTCGGGTCGCCCATGTGGTCTCCGGCATCAAGGACCTGGTCGTGCTCAAGTCGACCGACTCGGAGTTCCATGGCTTCCTCAAGGACGAGTACACGACCCTGCAGGAGACCACCGACCGGATCCTGGCGACCTCGCTCGTCGCCCGCTGGCGCTACGTCGGCACGGACGTCGACTGGGACAAGTCGTACGACTCGATCCGGGCCCTGCTGCTGCAGCGGTTTGCGGAGATCCACAGTCTCGCCCTGCAGCAGACCCTGAACGGGATGGGCACCTCCGTGCTCGAGCAGCACGGTGACGTCGCCGAGATCAAGTTCTCCGCGCCCAACAAGCACCACTTCCTCTCCGACCTCTCTCCCTTCGGTCTGGAGAACCCCGGCGAGGTCTTCCACGCCGCCGACCGGCCCTACGGCCTGATCGAAGCCTCGGTCGTACGGGACGAGGCCCCTGATGCCGGCAACGCCTGGCACGCCATCCCCGGATTCTGCTGAGGACCGGCCATGTCAGGTCGCAGGAGGCAGACCCCCGCGCCGGCCACGACCCGACCAGAGGACGAACGGCATCCGCCTGGCCAGCTCCTCGCCTACGGCACCCAGCACATCCTGACGATGTACGGCGGCGTGATCGCGCCGCCGCTCATCGTCGGGGGTGCTGCGGGCCTGTCGGCCACGGACCTGGCGTTGCTGGTGACCGCCGGACTCTTCGTGTCGGGCCTCGCGACGCTGCTGCAGACTCTCGGCATCGGCCCCTTCGGCAGTCGGCTGCCGATCGTGCAGGGCATCTCGTTCGCCAGCGTGTCGACGATGGTCACGATCGCCAGCGAGGACGGACTGCGCCCGGTCTTCGGCGCGATCATCGTCGCCGGGGTGATCGGACTGGTCCTGTCGTCGTTCTTCGCCCAGCTGGTCCGGCTGTTCCCGGCCGTCGTCACCGGCACGATCATCACGGTCATCGGGTTGTCGCTGATGCCGGTGGCGTTCCGGTGGGCGATGGGCAACGACGCCACCGCTCCGGACTACGGCTCGATGACGAACATCGCATACGCAGGCCTCACGCTGCTCATCATCCTGGTGATCAGCCGCGTCTTTCAGGGCGCGATCTCGCGTCTGTCCATCCTCATCGGGATCGTCGTCGGGACCGTGGTCGCGACGATCGCCGGCCGGGCCGACTTCTCCTCGGTCGGGGAGTCCGACCTGGTCGCGCTCCCGCCGATCCTGCACTTCGGCGGTCCGACGTTCGAGGTCGGTGCGATCGTCTCGATGACGATCGTGGTGCTGGTGATCATGACCGAGACGACGGCGGACATCCTCGCCATCGGCGAGATCGTGGAGACCGACGTGGACGCCAAGCGTGTCGCCAACGGTCTCCGCGCCGACATGGCGGCCACCACGGTCGCTCCGCTGTTCGGCACGTTCCCGTGCAGCGCGTTCGCACAGAACGTCGGGCTGGTGGCGCTGACCGGCGTCCGGAGCCGGTACGTCGTCGCGACGGGTGGTCTCGTGCTGTTGCTCCTCGGGCTGCTGCCGATCGTCGGCGCCGTCGTGGCGGCGATCCCTTATCCCGTGCTCGGTGGTGCCGGCGTCGTGCTGTTCGGCTCGGTCGCGGCCAGCGGCATTCGCACTCTGTCGCGCGTGGACTACGAGGACAACCTCAACATGGTCATCGTCTCCGTCGCGATCGCCGTCGGCATCCTGCCCATCGCGGCGCCGACCTTCTGGGATGCCTTCCCCGAGTGGCTTGGCGTGATCATGCATTCCGGCATCAGCGCCACCGCCCTGGTCGCCGTCGTGCTCAACCTGCTGTTCAACGAGATCACCATCGGAAACCGCCCGGGTGCGTCGGTCTTCGCCGCCTCCGAGGATCGCCGCGACAACCTCGGTGACCGCCTCGACGACGACATCGAGCGGCCATGACCGCCTGAATGTCGTACGGAGGCCGAGTCGGCCCGTCCTAACCAGAAACCCGCCGAGTCGGCTCGTCATGACGAGCCGACTCGGCATGATTTCGCGTCAGGATGCGCCGACTCGACCGGCTCGACGACGACCTCTCCTGTGGCCTTGCCGAGACGTCACTTCCGTCGGCCGAGTAGGCACGACGCTGCCCACTCGACCGACGTCCGTGACGTCTCGGCCGACCTACCTGACGCCTCGGCGGGGGTCAGCCGACGAGGTGGGGGTCGGGGGCGTCGACGAGCTCGCCCTCGATCCACACGCTGCGTACGTCGGCGGGGGTGCCGAGGGCGAACATCTTCGCCAGAGCGTCGGCGGGGTCGCTGGCGTGGGTGAGGCCGACGTCGAGGGGCGTGTCGGCGGCGGGCTTGATCCACTGGGCGTCGAAGCGGCGGCCGACGCAGAAGTCGCCGACCGCGGCTCCTAGCCCGAGGGCCTCGGCGCCGGCTCGGGTCGCCAGGTGAAGGAGGTGGGACGGCGTCAGTGGGTGGCCGGCCTCGCCGAGCTGCTGCTGGGCGACGTACGCCGCCAAGCCCTCCTTGAGCAGCGAGAACCCGGTGCCGGCGCCGACGTCGGAGCCCATCGAGACGCGCACCCCGTGGGCGCGGTGGCGAGCCAGCGGGAAGAGGCCGCTGCCGAGGGCGGCGTTGCTGGAGGCGCAGTGCGCGACCGAGGCGCCGCGAGCGGCGAGCAGGGTGAGCTCGGAGTCGGTGGGGTGCACGTTGTGAGCCAGGACGGTTCCGGGGCCGACCAGGCCATGGCGGTCGTAGGAGGTCACGTAGTCGCAGCCGAAGAGCTCCTCGACGACCTCGATCTCGCGGGTGTTCTCGTTGACGTGGGAGGTGAACATGGCGCCTGGCACCGCGCCGAGCACGTCGGCGCAGGCCGCGAGCAGGTCGTCGGTGCAGGACAGTGAGAACCGCGGCGTCACGGCGTAGCGGGCCCGGCCGACCCCGTGCCAGCGGGCGGCGAGCGCGAGCGACTCCTCGCGGGCCCGGTCGGGGTCGGTGAACAGGTCCTCGCGGATGAGCCGGTCGCTGACCACGAGGCCGCTGGTGATCCGTAGCCCGACCCGGGCGGCCTCGGCGAAGACCGTGTCGACCGCGGGGGCGAAGTGGCTGCCGAAGACCAGCGCCGTGGTGGTGCCGGCGCCGACCAGGCCGCGGACGAAGTCGGTGGCGACCCCTGCGGCGTAGGCCGGGTCGGCGAGGCGCGCCTCCTCGGGGAGGGCGCACTGATCGAGCCAGTCGAGCAGGGGCAGGCCCAGACCGCCGATGACGCGGACCTGCGGGAAGTGCACGTGGGTGTCGACGAACCCGGGTAGCACGAAGCCGCCGGAGAGGTCGACGACGTTCTCCTGGGGGTGCTGACGGTGCAGGCCGGCGTAGCTGCCGCGGGCGCGGATCACGCCGTCGCGTACCAGCAGTGCGCCGTCCTGCTCCGTGCGGAGCCGACCGCCGGTGAAGGGGTCGTCAGGGGTGTCGAGGAAGGTTCCTCGATAGAGCGTCATGGCGTCTGTTCCTTGGTGGTCGTGCGGTCCCCGGTGGTCGTGCGGTCCCCGGTGGTCGTGCGGTCCCCGGTGGTCGTGCGGTCCCCGGTGGTCGAGCTTGTCGAGACCCCCGAGAAGAGCTGCAGCAGCCGAGCAGCGACGCTCACTGCGATCGTAGCCGGGGCCTTGCCACCGAGATCGGGGAGACCGATGGGCGTGGCGATGCGGGCGATCGCCTCGGGGGCGTGGCCTTCCTCGGCGAGCTTGGCCCGGAACCGGCTCCACTTGGCGCTCGAGCCGATCAGCCCGATCGACCCCAGCTGGGAGGCGCGGAGAGCAGCGTCGCACAGCGCGGCATCCTCGGCGTGGTCGTGGGTCATCACGAGGACGTGGGTGCCCTCGGGAAGCTCGCCGATGACGAGCTCGGGCAGCACCGGTACCTGGTGGACGTGGATGCCGGCGACGGCGTCGTCCAGGCCCCGGAGCCGCTCGGGCTCGAGCTGGGCGGGGCGGGAGTCGACCAGGTGCAGCTCGAGGTCGTGGCGGGCGAGGATGCGCGCCAGCTCGAGCCCGACGTGGCCCATCCCGAAGATGGCCACGGACGGCACGGTGGGAAGGGGCTCGAGCAGGAGTTCGACCTCGCCACCACAGCACTGGACGCCGTGCTGGTAGGGCGCCTTGTCGGAGAGCGACACCTTCATGGTCTCCGGCACGGCGATGCCCTCGGTCAGTATCGCCCGCGCACGCTCGATCGCGACAGCTTCGAGGTTGCCGCCACCGACGGTGGCCCACGTGCGGTCGGCAGAGACGACCATCTTGGCCCCTGCCTCGCGCGGCGAATGACCGCGCACGGACGTCAGGGTCACCAGTACGCCGGGGGCCCGCTGCTCGCGTAGCCGCTGGACGGCTCTCATCCACTCCATGTCATCCCTTCCGTCCGGCCATGGCCGGCTCGGCGCCGGCGTCGCTGGGTGCGGCCTCGGGGGCCTGCGGCGTACGGGCCCGGTCGAGCGCCCAGTAGACGGCCTCCGGGGTGGCGGGGCAGCCGAGGTCGACGCTGGCGCCGCCGGGGCCGAACGCGGCGGCCGCCTCGCGCAGCGCCTCGCGTACGGAGAAGGCGAGCATCAACGGGGGTTCGCCGACCGCCTTGGAGCCGTAGACGGCACCCTCCTCGTGGGCCTTCTCGAGCAGCTTCACCCGGAAGTCCTCGGGCATCTCGGAGAAGCTCGGCAGCTTGTAGGTGCTCGCCGCCTGCGTCGCCAGCCGGCCACGGTTGGGCCCGTCGGAGGTGTCCCAGCGCAGGTCCTCCAGGGTCAGCCAGCCGGCGCCCTGCACGAAGCCGCCCTCGATCTGGCCGATGTCGATCAGCGGACTCAGGCTGTCGCCGACGTCGTGGACGATGTCGACGCGCCGCAGCGTGTAGGCGCCGGTGAAGCCGTCGACCTCGACCTCGGAGGCTGCGACCCCGTTGGCGAAATACTTGAACGGCTCGCCCCGCATGACGGCGGGGTCCCAGTGCAGGCCCTCGGTGCGGTAGAAGCCGGCTGCCCAGAGCTGCACCCGCTGGTGGTAGGCGGTGTTGACCAGCTCGTTCCAGCCGATCTCGCCTGAAGCGGGAGAGAGGCCGCGGACGACGCCGTCGTCGAAACGTACGTCGCTGGGACTGATCCCGAGGCGGCCTCCGGCGACCTGGGCGAGCCGCTCGCGGATCTGCTCGCAGGCGTTCTTGATGGCCGCCCCGTTGAGGTCGGCACCCGAGCTGGCCGCGGTCGCCGAGGTGTTGGGCACCTTGTCGGTGCGGGTGGGGGCGAGGCGTACGCGGGACAGCGGCAGGCCGAGCGCGGTGGCGGCGACCTGCAGCATCTTGGTGTGCAGGCCCTGGCCCATCTCGGTGCCGCCGTGGTTGATCAGCACCGAGCCGTCCTTGTAGACGTGCACGAGGGCGCCGGCCTGGTTGAAGGCGGTGAGGTTGAACGAGATGCCGAACTTCACCGGCGTCATCGCCAGACCGCGCTTGGTATGCGGATGCCGGCTGTTGAAATCGGCGATCTCCGCGCGCCTCCGTGCCACCTCGCCAGAGGAGGTGACCTGGTCCCAGCAGGCCGCCAGCCGGTCCGCCTGCCGCACCGGTTGACCGTACGGCGTGGTCTGGTCCTGCTGATAGAGGTTGCGGCGGCGCAGCTCGAGCGGGTCGATGCCGAGCAGCGGGGCGCACCGGCCGAGCAGGTCCTCCATGACCAGCATCCCCTGGGGGCCGCCGAAGCCGCGGAAGGCGGTCTGCGAGGTCTTGTTGGTGCGCGCGACCCGGCCGTCGACGCGGATGTCGGGCACCCAGTAGGCGTTGTCGATGTGGCACAGCGCGCGGGCCAGCACCGGCTCGGAGAGGTCGAGGCTCCAGCCGCCGTCGGCGGTGAGGGTGGCCTCGAGACCGAGGATGTGGCCCTCGTCATCGAACCCGACCCGCCAGGTGCTGTGGAAGCCGTGGCGCTTGCCGGACATCGTCATGTCCTGGGTGCGGTTGAGCCGCAGCCGCACCGGACGTCCGGTGAGGGTGGCCCCCAGGGCGGCGATCGCGGCATAGCCGTGCGGCTGCATCTCCTTGCCGCCGAACGCGCCGCCCATCCGCAGGCACTGGACGGTCACCTCGTGGCTCGGGACGCCGAGGACATGGGCGACGATCTCCTGCGTCTCGGAGGGGTGCTGGGTGCTGCTGTGCACCAGCACCTGGCCGCCCTCGTCGACCAGGGCGAGCGAGACGTGGGTCTCCAGGTAGAAGTGCTCCTGGCCGGCGAACTCGAACTCGCCCTCGAAGACGTGCGCGGCGCCCGTCAGCGCGGCCCCGGCGTCACCGCGCTCCAGGTGGCGCGGCGTGCCCTGGAAGCTCTCCGCAGCGATGGCCTCCGGCACGGTGACCAGCGAGGGCAGCGGCTCGTAGTCGACCTCGACCGCGGCCGCGCCCAGCCGGGCGGCCTCCTGGGTCTCGCCGAGCACCCAGCACACCGCATGGCCGTGGAACATCACCTCGGTGGGGAAGAGCGGCTCGTCGTGCTTGACGCCGGCGTCGTTGACGCCGGGCACGTCGTCGGCGGTCAGCACGCGGACGACGCCCGGGACCGCGTACGCCGGTTCGGCGCGCAGCGCGGTGACCAGCGCATGGGTGTGCGGGGCCTGGACCGGCCAGGCGTGCAGCGTGCCGGCGATCCGCCCGACCAGGTCGTCGGTGTAGAGCGCCTCGCCGGTGACGTGCAGCGCGGCGCTCTCGTGCGGCAGCGGAATCCCGACGATCGGGTTCTCAGGGCGTTCGGACAGGGCGCTCATGCCGGGGCCTCCTCGGATGTCGACCGAGGTACCTCGGTGTGGATGCAGTTCCTTCGTGGAGTTCCGTGAAGGAGGTGACCGCTCACCGAGCTACCTCGGTGAGCATTCCGCGGGTCGCTCATGCCGACACCTCCTGGCGATGGGTCTCCGGGTGGGTGTGGAACAGGCGCAGCAACGACTGGCCCAGCATCGCCGAGCGGTAGGACGCGCTGGCGCGGTGGTCGTCCATCGGGGTGCCCTCCTCGGCGAGGACGGCCGCGGCGCGGCGTACGGTCTCCTCGGTCCACGGCCGCCCGGCCAGGGCATCCTCGGTGGCGACGGCGCGCAGCGGCGTGGCGGCGACGCCACCCAGGCCGATCCGGGCCCGGACGACGGCGCCGTCGGCGATCTCGAGCGCGTAGCCGACGGCCACGCTGGAGATGTCGTCGAAGCGGCGCTTGGCGATCTTGTGGAAGCCGACGAGAGGGGCCAGCGGCAGCGGGAGGCGTACGCCGCGGATCAGCTCGTCCGCGGCCCGGACCGTCTCGCGGTAGCCGGTGAAGTAGTCGGCCAGCGCGACGACCCGATCGCCGCGCGGCGAAGCCAGGACGACGTCGGCGTCGAGCGCGAGCAGCGCCGGTGGGGCGTCGCCGATCGGGGAGGCGGTGCCGATGTTGCCGCCGATCGTCGCGCTGTTGCGGATCAGACGCGAGGCGAACTGCGGGAAGAGCTCGGCCAGGAGCGGGACCCGGCCGTTGAGCTTGCGCTCGATCTCGGTCAGCGTGAGGGCCGCCCCGATCTCGACGTAGCCGGTCCGGAAGGCGAGCTCGCGCAGCTCGGGCAGCCGGTCCACCGCTACGACCAGCGGCGCCCGGCGGCCGCGGAGGTTGACCTCGACGCCCCAGTCGGTCGACCCGGCCACGACCTGTGCCTCCGGCCGCTCGGTGAGGAGGGCAAGCGTCTCGGTCAGCGTCTCCGGGCGGACGAACTCGGCGCCGTCGACGGTGATCCGGGTCGGCGCAGGCTCGGGCGGCGGCTGCTGCTGCCGCGCGGCGAGGGCGTCGCCGTCCTCCGGCGAGCCCAGGGCGAAGGCCGCGTCCCGGATCGGGCGGTAGCCGGTGCAGCGGCACAGGTTGCCGCTCAGCGCATGCAGGTCGACGCCGTTCGGGCCGTGCTCGTGGTCGCACGCTGCGTCGGTCGCAACCCGTCCCGGACGGTAGAACTCCGCGGCAAGGCTGCAGACGAACCCAGGGGTGCAGTAGCCGCACTGCGACCCACCGCGCACGGCGAGCTCCTGCTGGACCGGATGGAGGTCGCTGCTGCTGCCGAGGCCCTCGCTGGTGACGACCTCCTGGCCGTCGAGCGCGGCGACCGGCACCAGGCAGGCGTTGACCGAGGTCCACTCGGTCGGCGAGGTGGTGCCGGGCCGAGCGACCATCACGGAGCAGGCGCCGCACTCGCCCTCGGCGCAGCCCTCCTTGGCGCCGGTCAGGCCGCGGCCGCGCAACCAGTCGAGGGCGGTGGTGTGGGCGGCGACCCCGGTCAGGGGCAGCCGGTCCCCGTTGACGGTGACACCGGGGGTGATGGGTGTGCTCATCGCTGGCTCCGGATCGGGTTGCGGGTGCGGGCGCTGTGGATGGGGTTGGCATCGCGCAGGAAGTCGTCGAAGCGGTGGCCGGCGATCTTGGCGATCTCGATCAGCGCGGCGGCGTGCTCCTGCCGTTCGCAGTTGCCGAGGCGGTCCCGCCCCTCGGCGAGGATCCGGTCGAGCGAGGTGGTGTCGCGTACGGAGATGACCAGCGGGAAGCCGAACCGCTCGTGGTAGGCGTCGGTGAGCGACGTCAGCGCCTCCTGGTCCGGTTCGGCCAGGTGGGTCAGGCCGCGCGAGGACTGGTCGCGCAGCGACTCCTCGCCGACGACCCCGTCCGAGACCAGGCGCGAACCCAGCTCGGGGTAGGCCTCGATCAGCTCACGCTGCTCCTCGACGGTGCCGCTGAAGAGGGCGTCCTGGAAGGCCCGGCGCAGGGCGTGGGTGTCGGTGAACGGCCGCTGCTCCCAGGCCCGCTCGACCATCCAGCGCGGCCCCTGGAAGAGGCCGTCGAACGTCTCCACGAACTCCGTACGTCCCATCTGGTTGACCTGGTCGAGCCGGACGCCCTCGCCGGGCTGGCCGGCGACGGTCGGACCGAAGTCGGGGCCGACGTGGTGGAACAGGACGTTGAGCAGGATCGCCGAGAGGCTGCCGAGGGTGATGCCGCTGCCGAAGATGATCTCGGCCCACCCCGGGACGGCCTGGGAGACCTCGGGCTGCGCGGTGACGTACATGGCCAGGCCGACGCTGGTCGCGACGATCACGACGTTGCGGTGGTCGTGGAAGTCGACCTTGCTGAGGGTCTGGAAGCCGACGACGGCGACGGTCGCGAACATCGCCAGGGCCGCGCCGCCGAGGACTGGGTGCGGGATGCCGGCGACGATCGCGCCGACCTTGGGGAGCAGCCCGATCAGCACCATGATCGCACCGGCGGCGGCGACGACCCACCGGCTCTTGACCCGGGTCAGCCGGACGAGACCGACGTTCTCGGCGAAGCAGGTGTAGGGGAAGGAGTTGAAGACGCCGCCGATGGTGGTGGCCAGACCGTCGGCACGCAGGGCCCGGGCGATGTCGGTGCGACCGACCCGCTTCTCCACGATCTCGCCGGTGGCGAAGACGTCACCGGTGGTCTCGACGGCGGTGATCAGCATGACCACGATCATCGACACGATCGCGGCGGCGGAGAACTGTGGCCAGCCGAAGTGGAACGGCGTGGTGACGCCGACCCAGTCGGAGCCGGCGACCGCATCGAAGTGGGCGTCGCCGAGGATCCAGGCGACCAGGGTGCCGACGACCAGCCCGACGAGCACGGCGACGGTGGCCATGAAGCCCTTGAACACCCGCTGGATGACCACGATCAGCGCCAAGGTTCCCAGGGCGTACGCCAGGTTGCGGCCGCTCGTGGGGTCCGAGGTCGGGCCGGCACCACCGGTCGCGTCCGCGGCGGCGACGGGCAGCAGCGCGATGCCGATGATGGTGATCACCGAGCCGGTCACGACCGGTGGGAAGAACCGGATCAGCCGGCTGAAGTAGGGAGCGATGAAGAAGGTAGCCAGACCGGCGACGATCACCGCGCCGTAGATGACGAGCAGCCCGTCGGTGCCGCCGCCCGCGGCCATCCCGATCGCGATCATCGGTGAGACGGCGGTGAAGGTGACGCCCTGCAGCAGCGGCAGCCGGACACCGACCTTCCAGAAGCCCACCGACTGGATGATCGAGGCGATGCCGCAGGTGAACAGGTCGGCGTTGATCAGGTGGATCAGCTCCTCCTGGCTCAACCCGATCGCGTTGGCGAGCAGGATCGGCACGATCACCGCACCGGCATAGAACGCGAGCACGTGCTGGAGGCCGTAGACGGCGAGCTTGCCCGCCGGGAGCACCTCGTCGACGGGGTGGGTGGTGCCGGAACCACTCTTCCGCTGCGGCCGCAACGACCTCAGGACTGCTCTGGCATTCATCGCCTCACACCTTTCTCGGGGGCTATCGCGGTTGGTGAGCGTGACGTACACCACAGCCTGGTCTTTTCCGGCCCCGAGTGGCACCCGCCGATCATCCGAAGATGGGGTCTACGCGGATGCGGCCTTTGTGTGATGCTCCAGAATGACGTGCTTCCTGTATCGGGGCGGTTTCGGCGGCGTGAAACACCGCCTGGATCGCGTGTAACACGCTGTTCGTAGGTCTATCCGGTCGTTATAAAAGGCGAGTAGTCCTACGAACGACGTGTTACAGCCGACCTCGGCCGACTCGACCAAGGCCGGCTCACAGAGATCTGAGGGCGAGGAAGACGTCGACCCGGTCCTCCATCGTGGTCAGGTCGCGACCGGTCAGCTCCTCGATCCGGGAGATCCGGTAGCGCACGCTGTTGACGTGGAGATGGAGCGAGTCGGCGGTACGCGTCCAGGACCCGGCGTACGTCAGGAACCGGTCGAGGGTGAGCACGAGATCGCCGCCGGAGCGTTGGTCGTGCTCGAGGACCGGGCCGAGGACGCGTTGCGCGTAGGTGCGGCGGATGTCGTCGGGGACCGTGGCGAGCAGCAGCACGTGGGAGGTCACCTCCTCGGAGCTGGACAACGCCACCGAGCCCCCGCCGGAGCGGGCGACCCGGTGTGCGAACCGCGCCTCCTCGAGCGCGCCTGCCAGCGCGTCGATGGCGCTTTCGCCGCTCAGCCCCACCGACAGTGAGCCGCGGACCAGGGCCGGCGCCAGCCGGGTCAGCGAGCGGCGCAGTTGGTCGGTGAGGTCGGGGCGGGACGGGAGGAAGGCGACCGCGCAGCCGTCCCGCGCGCTCGCGACGACGGACGGCCCCAGGCCGAGAGCCACATCCTCGAGCACCGCGGCCACTGCGTCCGGCGGACCACCTGGCCCGAGCTCGGCCACGGCGAGCACGAGCGGCCGCTCGGGATCGATCCCGGACTGGCGTAGCCCGGTCGCGATCTCGGCGGGGGAGGCGCCGGCCTCCAGGTGGGCGAGGGTCGCCGCCGCGAGCGGTCGCCGGACCCGAAGGCCCTCGTCGCGCCGCGAGCGGTCCAGTGCGGTGATGGCGCCGAACTCGTGGACCATGTCGAGGTCCTCCCGCGGCCAGGTGGTGTGGTCGCCCTCGACGGCGACCGTCCATCCGGTGAGCCGGTCGGCCAGGCCCGATCCGATGGGGAACAGCGAGTAGCGACGGTCGCCCACCTCGGCCGCGGCGGGCAGCAGGTCGGCGGTCAGGAAGCGGCGGGTCAGCGCATCGACCGTCTCGGGATCGAGCTCGCCGGGGCCGGGTACGACATGACGCCCGCTCGCGGTGAGCACCCGGCAGGCGTGGCCGATCTCCGAGGCCACCCGGGCGGCCAGCTCGTCCAGGCTGCGACCCGAGGCGATGGCGGAGAGCAGCTGGCGCTGGCGGGCCAGGCTGGCCGACATCCGGGCGCTCGCGCCGGCGGCGCCGGCGGCCGCGACGTATTCGGTCACGTCGGCGAACGCGACGTCTCCGGGGACCTCGACCAGGGCGACCCGGTGGCGACGGCAGGCCTCGACGAGGTCGTCGGGGACCGCGCCGAGGAGGGCCGCGCCAGCCAGAAGACAGGTCGCCCCACCCTCCGCGATCGAGGACACGAAGGTCTCGCTGTCCTCGGGCCCGCGACGCCAGACGAGACCGGTGAGCACGAGCTCGCCGCCGCTCAGGTATCGACCGGGTTCGAGCAGGTCGATCGTGACCGTGCGGCCGACGGGTCGGTCGAGCGCGCGCTCAGGGGCGTGCAGGAGTCGCAGGCCCAGGCTGGGCGTCTCCAACAGCTCTGCAAGTAGCACGGTGCCTCCACCGGTCGACCGGTCCCATTCGGCCGCTTCTTGGAGGAACGTACAACGCCCGCACATGTACGCGGGAGGCCCGTTGTCGTTTCTTCACCACTTTGCGGCCAAGTCCTGCTCAGGGTTGACGTGACTCCGCTCACATCCTTATATTTCGAATGTCAGAAATCAAATTCCGTATTACGGAAGGAATGGTGAGATGTCCCACCAGCTCCGGTACGAGGTGAACTGCTCGATCCTGTTCACCGAGATCCCGCTGCTCGAGCGCCCCGCAGCGGTGAAGGCCGCCGGCTTCGACGCGGTGGAGTTCTGGTGGCCGTTCGCCGAGGCGGTGCCGTCCGACAAGGACGTCGACGCCTTCGTCGCCGCAGTCGAGGACGCCGGGGTGCGCCTGGTCGGCCTCAACTTCTTCGCCGGTGACATGCCGGCCGGCGACCGCGGTCTGGTCTCGTGGCCAGCCCGGTCGGCGGAGTTCCGCGACAACATCGACGTCACTATCGGCATCGGTGAGCGGCTCGGCTGCACCGCGTTCAACGCGCTCTACGGCAATCGCTTCGACGACACCGCGGCTGAGGCACAGGACGACCTCGCCGCCGAGAACCTCGCGCTGGCTGCCCGCGCGGCAGCCCGCATCGGCGGGACCGTGCTGGTCGAGCCGGTCAGCGGCGCCGACCGCTATCCGCTGCTCACCGCCGCCGACGCGATCGCGGCGATCGACCGTGCCGGTGAGGCCAACATCGGCCTGCTCGCCGACCTCTACCACCTCGCCGTGAACGGCGACGACGTCGACGAGGTGATCGCTGCGTACGCAACTCGCATCGCTCACGTCCAGATCGCCGACGCCCCTGGCCGCAACGAGCCCGGCACCGGCGACCTCCCGCTCGAGCGACAGCTCGCCGCGCTCGAGGAAGCCGGATACGCCGGCTGGGTCGGGCTGGAGTACAAGCCCGCCACCACGTCGCCCGAGAGTTTCGACTGGCTACCGCGCGAGCGTCGCCCCAGTTGCCGAGTCGGCTCGTTCTGACCGAAATCAGCGTCGAGTCGGCCCGTCATAACGAGCCGACTCGACGCGGATCTTGGTCAGTTTGCGCCGACTCGACAGGCCAGGAGCACCGCAGCGCCGCGTACGCAACGCGCTAACCACCCCACGGAGGAGAGAACATCATGACCACCATCGCTTTCATCGGCCTCGGCATCATGGGCAGTCCGATGGCCGCCCACCTCGTCGCCGCAGGCCACACCGTCGCCGGCTTCGACCACAACCCGGAGCGCGCCCAAGCCCTGGCCGCGGCGGGCGGCCACACCGCCGCCTCGACCGCCGACGCCTGCCGCGACGCCGACGTCGTCTGCGTGATGGTTCCGGACTCGCCCCACGTCGAGGAGGTCCTCGCAGCCGAGGGCGGTGTCTTCGAGTCCGCCCCCGCCGGCGCGCTGATCATCGACTTCTCCAGCATCCGACCCGACGTGAGCGCCACGCTCGCCGAGCAGGCCACGGCCCGTGGCTTCCGCATCCTCGACGCCCCCGTCTCCGGTGGCGAGGCGGGTGCGAAGAACGCGGCTCTCTCGATCATGGTCGGCGGCGCGGCCGACGACTTCGCCACCGCGAAGCCGATCTTCGATGCCGTCGGCAAGACCATCGTCCACGTCGGCCCGAGCGGTGCCGGCCAGACGGTCAAGGCGGCCAACCAGCTCATCGTGGCGGCCAACATCCAGGCGCTCTCGGAGGCGGTCGCCTTCCTCGAGGCGTACGGCGTGGACACCAAGGCAGCTCTCGAGGTGCTCGGTGGCGGGCTCGCGGGTTCGAGCGTTCTCGACCAGAAGAAGGAGAACATGCTGACCCGCTCCTTCCGTCCCGGCTTCCGGATCGACCTGCACCACAAGGACATGGGCATCGTCACCGCCGCCGCCCGAGAGGCCGGTGTCGTCGTTCCGCTCGGCTCGCTGGTCGCCCAGCTGATGGCGAGCGCGCGGGCCAACGGTGACGGCGGCCTGGACCACTCCGCCCTGCTGCGAGGCGTCGAGCGCCTGAGCGGGGTCTCGACAGGCTCGACCACCGAAATCGAGGAAAGCTGACATGGCACGCATGCGCGCGGTCGACGCCGCCGTCCTGATCCTGGAGAAGGAGGGCGCGACCCAGCTGTTCGGTCTCCCTGGTGCCGCGATCAACCCGTTCTACAGCGCGATGCGCAAGCACGGCGGCGTCCAGCACGTGCTCGCCCGTCACGTCGAGGCGGCCTCCCACATGGCCGAGGGCTACACCCGGGCGAAGGCCGGCAACATCGGCGTCTGCATCGGCACCTCCGGCCCGGCCGGCACCGACATGATCACCGGTCTCTACTCGGCCTCCGCCGACTCGATCCCGATCCTGTGCATCACCGGCCAGGCACCGGTCGCCAAGCTCCACAAGGAGGACTTCCAGGCGGTCGACATCGCCGCCGTCGCCGGCTCGCTCACCAAGATGGCGGTCACCGTGATGGAGCCGGCTCAGGTGCCCGGCACCTTCCAGAAGGCCTTCCGGCTGATGCGCGAGGGGCGCCCCGGTCCGGTCCTCATCGACCTTCCGCTCGACGTCCAGCAGGCCGAGATCGACTTCGACATCGAGACGTACGAGCCCTTGCCGATCGCCAGGCCGGCGGCCAGTCGTGCCCAGGCGGAGAAGGCGCTGGCGATGATGCTCGATGCCGAGCGCCCCCTGATCGTCGCGGGCGGTGGCGTGGTCAACGCCGACGCCACCGAGCTGCTGGTCGAGCTCGCCGAGGTCACCGGAGTTCCCGTCGTCCCCACGCTGATGGGCTGGGGCACGATCCCGGACGACCACCGGCTCAACGCGGGCATGGTGGGGCTGCAGACCTCTCACCGCTACGGCAACGCGACCATGCTGGCCGGCGACTTCGTCCTCGGCATCGGCAACCGGTGGGCCAACCGCCACACCGGCTCGGTGGAGACCTACACCCGGGGTCGTACGTTCGTGCACATCGACATCGAGCCGACCCAGATCGGCCGGGTCTTCGCGCCGGACTACTCGATCGTCTCCGACGCCCGGGCCGCGCTGGAGGTGCTGGTCGAGGTCGCGAAGGAGTGGGCGGCGAACGGCCGCGTCGCCGACCGTACGCGCTGGGTCGAGGAGTGCGCCGAGCGCAAGCGGACCCTGCAGCGCAAGACGCACTTCGACGATGTCCCGATCAAGCCACAGCGGGTCTACGAGGAGATGAACCGGGCCTTCGGGCCGGGCACGCGCTACGTCACCACGATCGGCCTGTCCCAGATCCAGGCCGCGCAGCTGTTGCACGTCTACAAGCCGCGCCACTGGATCAACGCTGGCCAGGCAGGCCCGCTGGGCTGGACCCTGCCGGCCGCACTGGGGGTCGCGACCGCCGTCCCCGACGACCAGGTGGTCGCGCTGTCGGGCGACTACGACTTCCAGTTCCTGATCGAGGAGCTCGCGGTCGGCGCCCAGTTCAACATCCCCTACATCCACGTCGTCGTGAACAACTCCTACCTCGGGCTGATCCGCCAGGCCCAGCGCGGGTTCGAGATGGACTACTGCGTGCAGCTCGCCTTCGACAACATCAACAGCCCCGAGCTCGACGGCTACGGCGTCGACCACCTCAAGGTCGCCGAGGGGCTGGGCTGCAGGGCCGTACGCGTCACCGACCCCGCCGATCTCGGCGCTGCCTTCGAGAAGGCCAAGGCGCTGATGGCCGAATACCGGGTGCCCGTCCTCGTCGAGGTGATCCTCGAGCGCGTCACCAACGTGTCGATGGGTGTCGAGATCGACGGCGTCGTGGAGTTCGAGGAGCTTGCCGAGCGCGGCGAGCACGCCCCGACCGCGCTCGTCCCGCTGGACTGAGGCAGGCCATGTCTCCCACGTCCATCCCCGCCGAGTCGGCGCATCCTGACGCATGCCCGTCGAGTCGGCGCGTCATGACGAGCCGACTC
>NZ_JBEXSD010000039.1:0-54829 GCF_040613495.1 Nocardioides sp. NPDC006273
GGCGACCAACCCAGCGCCCGGCCGAGCTCGACGAGCGGCGGCACGATGGGCGAGGTCTCCAAGATGTCGGCGGGTCTGAGAGTGGCCTATAGGCCGCTCTCAGCTTCACAACTCTTGGTTATCCACAGCCTCCACTTTTTGGCGTTGCCCTGCACGGGCGGGTGGTCTGGGGTGGCGGGCATGGGGAGCGAAGCTGGAGACTGGCGAGGCGCCGCCGATGCGCAGGGTGGACTGATCACGCGTGGGCAGCTGGCCGAGGCGGGCATGGCGCGATGGAGTGTCGCTCATCGGATCGCCTCGGAACGATGGCAGCTGCTGTCGCCGACCGTGATCGCGACGACCACGGGCGAGCTCAGCGACGAGCAGAGGATCTGGCACGCGGTCCTGCACGCCGGCGACGGCGCGATGGCCGGCGGTCTGACCGCGGCGACGCTCGCCGGACTGAAGAACTGGCGCCGGGACGAGATCACCGTCCTTGTGCCCTACCGACGTGGCCGGCCGAGCCCGCTCCCGGATGTTCGGTTCGTTCGCGTCCGCCGGCCCTTGCGAGCGGTGGGGTCTCCACCGCGGTGTCGCATCGAGCCGGCGATCCTTCTCTTCGCGGCGGCCGATCGATCGGAGCGGACGGCTCAGGGCGTACTGGCAGCAGCTGTTCAGCAACAGCTGACCAGCCCAGAGAATCTGCTCGAGTGGCTGGATCGGCTGGCACCGCTCAGACGCACGGCCACGCTGAGGCGGGCGATCGAGGACATCGAGGGAGGCGCTCAGTCGCTGGCGGAGATGGACGTCCGCCGCATGTGCCGTGCCTTCGGCCTGGCGAATCCGATGCGTCAGGTGAAGCGCCGCGATGCCGACGGCCGCATCCGCTACACCGACTGCGAGTGGCGGCTCCCGGACGGACGAACCCTCGTCCTGGAGGTGGACGGCGGTTTCCACATGGAGGCCGAACACTGGGAGGACGATCTGGCGAGGCAACGTGCACTCGCGGCGACCGATCGCATCATCGTCAGATGCACCTCTCGCGAACTCCGCGACGAACCGGAGAAGATGGCCCGGGACCTGATGGCGCTGGGCGTCCCTGCCGCGGCCTGAGCGCTCAGCTCACCGAGCGGCGGATCGTGACCCGTCCGGCCTTCAGGTCCACCCCGTGGGGTGGGTCGTCGCCGTCGGGTGAGGGGACGACATGACCGACGTTGTCCTGCTCCTTCAGGTCGCGCGCGGCGCGCGCGTTCCCGGGGTCGAAGACGTCGATGAAGCTGCCGAGCCCATCCCCGATCCCGGACGATACGCCGCGTCGCGAGGAGCGCAGCGCCTTGTTGCAGGCGGCGATCATGAGACCGAGAACGACGGCGACAGCCACGCCGAACACGACCCAGGTCATGCTCGGGAGACTACGCCCGGGCTCAAAGCAGCGAGGCGCCCTCGACCACTCCGAGCGGCTCGGCCGCGATGTCGGAGCGTCGCTGGAGGCCGTCGAAGGTGATCAGGTCGGCGGCGGCGTACGCCCGCGAGCGCGCGTCGTCGATGTCGTAGCCCTTGGCACGGACCGCCAGCACGCGGCCGCCCGCGGTGACCAGGTGACGGTGGTCGGGCTCCTTGGCCGTGGAGGCGTCCACGATCGCCGTGCCGGCGTGGATCACGTCCACGTCGTTGATCGAGTTGGCGTTGCCGGCACCGGTGATGACGTCGCCCTTCGAGGAGGACTCCGGGTAACCGGCCGAGGCCAGCACGACGGTCACCGAGGCGCCGTCGGAGAAGGTCGGCTCGGGGACGGTGTCCAGCGCACCCGTCGCGGCCGCCAGGAGCAGGTCGCCGAGGGAGGACTCCAGAAGAGCCAGAACCGGCTGCACGTCGGGGTCGCCGAAGCGGCAGTTGAACTCGATCACCTTCGGGCCCTTGGCGGTCAGCGACAGCCCGACGTAGAGGCACCCGACGAACGGCGCGCCGCGCTCGGTCATCTCCGCGAGAGTCGGCTCGACGACCGTCTCGAGCACGACCGCCGCAAGGTCCGGCTGCGCCCACGGGAGCGGGGAGTAGGCACCCATCCCACCGGTGTTGCCGCCCTTGCCGCCGTCGAAGATCCGCTTGAAGTCCTGCGCCGGCTGCAGGGCGTAGGCGCGGGAGCCGTCGCAGATCGCGAACAGCGAGACCTCGGGGCCGTCGAGGAACTCCTCGATGACGACCCGCTCGCAGGCGGCTGCGTGCGCCAGCGCCTCGTCACGATCACGCGTCACCACCACGCCCTTGCCGGCGGCCAGAGCGTCGTCCTTCACGACGTACGGAGCGCCGAACTCGTCCAGCGCCGCGGCCGCCTCCTCGGGGGTGGTCGCGACCCGCGAGCCCGCGGTCGGGACGCCGGCGACCGACATCACGTCCTTGGAGAACGCCTTCGATCCCTCGAGCTGCGCGGCCGCCT
This sequence comes from Nocardioides sp. NPDC006273, assembly GCF_040613495.1. Lineage (NCBI taxonomy): Bacteria > Bacillati > Actinomycetota > Actinomycetes > Propionibacteriales > Nocardioidaceae > Nocardioides > Nocardioides sp. NPDC006273. The sequence continues at coordinate 2,417 of NZ_JBEXSD010000039.1, forward strand.
GCGACGGCCCGAAGACGGCGATCCCGCTGTCGCGGACGGCGTCGGCGACCCCGGCCACCAGCGGCGCCTCGGGCCCGACGACGACCAGGTCCACGCCCAGGTCGACCGCCAGCGAGGCGATCGCGGGGCCGGACATGATGTCGACCTCCCGGAGCGTGGCGAACTGCGCGATCCCGGGGTTCCCTGGTGCGGCGTACACCTCGTTCCCCTCCTGGGAGAGCTTCAGAGCGAGCGCGTGCTCACGACCACCGGTGCCGACGACGAGGATCTTCACAGAGCCACCTTATGCCGCGACCGGGTTGTGAAGCTGAGCGTGGTCCATAGGTCACTCTCAGCTTCACAACCCATCGCTCACTCCGGCGTCGGCGGAGTGACCGCTTCGTCGGGGCGGCTGTGGAGGACGTCCTCGTAGTAGGACTCGGCGGCGTTGATGAGCTTGACCCACTCGCCCGCGAACTGGGAGAGCACCCAGCGATGCTCGAGGATCTCGTGGAACATCTGCGCCGGGGTGAGCTTGGCGGTGGCGTCGGGCGGGCGCATCGCGACGATGGGCTCGTAGACCTCGCGCAGCCAGCGGCCCGCGGCGACCTCGATCGGCAGGTCGCCGAGCTCGCGGGTGGCACGGAAGGCGGAGATGTCGTTGAGGATCCGCCTCGCCTGGGCGTCCTGGACGTCCAGCCCGGTCAGCGTACGCAGCTCGCGACGGTGGTGGCCGAGCTCGACCACCCGCGGGCGGAGGGCCACGGTGTCGCCGTCCTCGCTGGTGGTGATGTCGAGCTCCTCGACGTCGAAGCCGAGGTCGTGGAGGCGCTCGATGCGCTGCTCGATGTGCCACATCTCCTCGGCCGAGAAGACCTGCTCCTCGGTGAGCTCGCGCCAAAGAGCGTCGTAGCGGCTCTGCAGCCGCTCGACGATCGCGTCGATCGGGAAGGCCTCCGGCAGCGCCTCGCTCGCCTGCAGGTCGAGCAGCTCGCCGAAGATGTTCTGACAGGCGACCTCGATGTCGTACTCGCGCAGCCGGTCGGAGAGCTCGGCCTTCAGCTCCCCGGTCTCGGCGTCGACCAGGTAGGCGGCGAACCCGGCCGCGTCGCGGACGAAGAGGACGTTCGACAGGGACACGTCGCCCCAGTAGAAGCCGGCCAGGTGGAGGCGGACGAGCAGGACCACGAGGGCATCGATCAGGCTGGGGAGCCGGTCGGCGGCCATGCCCCGCTCGAACAGTGCGCGGTAGGGGAGCGAGTAGGTGAGGTGCTCGGTCATCAGCGCGGCGCCGAGCTCGTTGCCGTCGTGGTCCGTGCGACCGGTGACGACGCTCTTGGCGACCACCGTCGGCAGCCCGAGGCGCTGCAGCTCACGCAGCATGTCGTACTCGCGTCGCGCGATGTCGGCCTGGGTCTCCTTGACGGCGTAGAGGTGGTTGCGCACGCGCACGATGCGCACGACATGGCGGCTCAGACCACGCGTCAGCGGCACCACGACATCGTCCGGCCAGTCCTCCAGGGCCTGAGACCAGGGGAGGGTGTAGATCGCCGGGTCGGGCCGCCTGGCGAGGATCTGCAGAGCCATACCGCCACGTTAGTGGGGTGAGCATCGAACATGGGAGAATGTTCGCCGTGACTGTCGTGCCCAACGTTCTCGCCAACCGCTACGCGGCCGCCGACCTCGCCGGGATCTGGAGCCCCGAGCACAAGATCGTGCTCGAGCGACAGCTCTGGATCGCGGTGCTCAAGGCCCAGAAGGATCTCGGCATCGAGGTCCCCGGCGGCGTCGTGGAGGCGTACGAGAAGGTCGTCGCCCAGGGCGAGGCCGGTGTCGACCTCGACTCGATCGCGGCCCGTGAGCGGGTGACGCGTCACGACGTGAAGGCGCGGATCGAGGAGTTCGCCGCGCTGGCCGGTCACGAGCACATCCACAAGGGCATGACGTCGCGGGACCTGACCGAGAACGTCGAGCAGCTCCAGGTGCTCTCTTCGCTGAAGCTGATCCGCGACCGTGCCGTCGCGACGCTGGCGCGGCTGGGCAGGCTGGCCAGCGAGCACGAGACCACCGTCATGGCCGGTCGGTCGCACAATGTCGCTGCCCAGGCGACGACGCTCGGCAAGCGGTTCGCGACCGTCGCCGACGAGATGCTCGTCGGTCTCCAGCGCGTCGAGGAGCTCATCGCCCGCTACCCGCTGCGCGGGATCAAGGGCCCGATGGGCACGGCTCAGGACATGCTCGACCTGCTCGACGGCGATGCCTCGAAGCTCGCCGCGCTGGAGGAGCGGGTGGCCGCCCACCTCGGCTTCGACAACGTCTTCACCTCGGTCGGCCAGGTCTACCCGCGCTCCCTCGACTTCGACGCGGTCTCGGCGCTGGTCCAGCTGGTCTCCGGCCCCTCCAACCTGTCGACCACGATCCGGCTGATGGCCGGCAACGAGCTGGTCACCGAGGGCTTCAAGGAGGGCCAGGTCGGCTCCTCGGCGATGCCGCACAAGATGAACTCGCGCTCCACCGAGCGGGTCAACGGCCTCTCGGTCGTGCTGCGCGGCTACCTCTCGATGATCTCCGAGCTGGCCGGCGACCAGTGGAACGAGGGCGACGTCTCCGACTCCGTCGTGCGCCGCGTCGCGCTCCCGGACGCGTTCTTCGCCGCCGACGGCCTCTTCCAGACCTTCCTGACGGTGCTCGACGAGTTCGGTGCCTTCCCGGCCGTGATCCAGCGCGAGCTCGACCGCTACCTGCCGTTCCTGGCGACCACCAAGGTGCTGATGGCCGCCGTCCGCAACGGGGTCGGGCGCGAGGAGGCGCACGAGGCGATCAAGGAGGCCGCCGTCGGCACCGCGCTGTCGATGCGCAAGGGGCAGGCCGAGAACGACGTCTTCGCCAAGCTCGGCGCCGACTCCCGTCTCGGTCTGACCGAGGACCAGATCCAGTCGCTGGTCGCCGAGCCGATCGAGTTCACCGGTGCCGCCGTCGCGCAGGTGCAGGAAGTCGTACGCCGCGTGGAGGCCGTCACCGCCCGCTACCCCGAGGCCGCCGCCTACGCTCCTGGCGAGATTCTCTAGAGCTCATGTGTGACGCCCGGTGACGAGCCGGACATGGTGGGGCGTGAGCCGTCTCGCCGAACCGTCCGCCGTGCGTTTCCGGGCGCTCTACGACGCCAACTTCCAGGCCGTCCTCGGCTACGCGCTGCGCCGCGTCGACCAGCCGGCCGACGCCGCGGACGTGGTCAGCGAGACCTTCCTGGTCGCGTGGCGGCGGCTCGAGGACGCCCCGGCCGGTGACTTCCGGCCATGGCTGTTCGGGATCGCCCGCAACGTACTCCTCAACCAGCACCGCTCGACTCGGCGCCGGGCGCGGCTGGGGGAGCGGCTTCGTACGCTCCTGGCGGGTTCGGACGCCCCCGACCCGGCCGACGTGGTGGCCGAGCAGGATCGCGTACGCCGCGCCCTGGCGCTCCTGTCGGAGGCCGACCGGGAGCTGCTCACCCTGATCGCCTGGGACGACCTGAGCCCCAGCGAGGCGGCGGCCGTTCTGGGGATCGCGGCGGGGACCGCGCGGATGCGGCTCGCGCGGGCGCGGTCGCGCTTCGCCGAGGCCCTGGGCGACGCTGCACCGGGTGACGCTGCTTCGTCGGCCGGACATGTGCGGGGTGTACCCCACGACTTCGCGACCGAGGAGGGCCGATGACCGACCCGATCGAGAGACTGCGGCGCCACAACCCCGTCGATGCAGACCGGGTTCGCAGCGCGGTGCCTCCTCGGGAGCGACAACTGCTCCTGGAGGAGATCATGTCCGACGAGACCACCACCCGCAGGCGCCATCGAGGCTGGCTGGTGCCCGCCGCCGCAGCCGCGGCGGTTGCCGTCATCGCTGTCGGTGTCTGGGCTGCCACCCAGCCGCCGGAGATCACCGCTGTGCCGGCGGCCGGCCCGCCCGCCGCTGACGAGTCGAGCCAGGCCCCCACGTCGGGCGAGACCTTGGCGGGCGGGACCCCCTCCCTCGGTCCGGCCGAGCCCGAGATGGAGGTGGAAGATCCGTGCCCGGCGTACGAGCCCACGACCGTCTCCGTCCCGCAGGTGGCCCAGGGCAAGCAGCTGATCGTCGACGCCCCCGGTTGGACGGGCGTGGACCACGAAGGGGCCGAGCGCTGGACCGGCCCCGGCGGCGAGGTCTATGTGACCAGCACCGGCGGGGACCCGCGCGGAAACGACAAGTACTGCACCCGTTTCACCGGTGAGACCCGTATCGCGGGTGTGGAGGCGCTGTCCGGCGCCGTGCCGGAGGAGGGGTTCGTCTTCGCGGTGACGCCGCCGATCGGTGAGTCGAGCGGCGCCGGCGCGGCCCCGAGCATCCTCATCGAGTCGACCACCCTGGACGCGGACGAGTTCGCCGCGGTCCTGAAGAGCCTGAGGTGGGTCGGTGCCGCGGAGTTCGACCGCGTCGTGAGGCGATGACATCCTTGCCGGCATGAGCCTGGTCATCACCGTCGCGGCGGTTGTCTTCCGCGACCGCGACGGGCGGATGCTGACCGTCCGCAAGAGCGGCACCGCGAAGTTCATGCTTCCAGGCGGGAAGCTGGAGCCGGGGGAGTCGGCCGCGGAGGCGGCCGTCCGCGAGGTGGCGGAGGAGCTCGGCGTACGGCTCGGGGTCGAGGACCTCATGCTGCTCGGCGAGTTCGAGGCGGACGCCGCCAACGAGCCGGGCCATCTGGTCCGCTCGACCGTCTTCACCTGGGCCGGCGAGGTGACGCCGGATGCCGCCGCCGAGATCGCGGAGCTGCGCTGGGCGAGCCTGGCCGAGATCACCGAGGGTGCGGAGTTCGCGCCGCTGACCAGGGAGTACGTCGTTCCGGCGCTCGAGCCCGCCTGAACCACCGGTCGTCGGACCCGGACGGTGGCAGACTGTCGGTATGCCCGGGTACTTCGCCGCAGACTCGATGGTGGTCCGCGCGATGCGCCAGCGGGCCGTCGGGCTGACCTGGGGTCAGCGGGCGCTGATGCTCGGTGGGCTGCACCCGCGGCTCTTCATCGGCACCGCCCAGCACACGGCCCACCGGACGACGCCCTATACCCGGCTCGCGCTGACCGCTCGGCTGATGGAAACGGTCTTCCTCGGCAGCAAGGAGGAGGCCGACCGGGCGCTCGCGTTCACGGCGAAGCGGCACGTACCCGTCGAAGGAGCGATGGCGGTCGACGGCGGCCCCGCCCATCCCGCGGGCTCGCCCTACTCCGCAGCAGACCCCGGGCTGATGTGGTGGACGGCGGCGTTCGCGCTGGACTCGACCGAGTTCATGTACGACGCCCTGGTTCGCCCGCTCCGTCCGGCCGAGCGTGAAGAGCTCTTCGACGACTTCGTGACCTGGGCCGGCCTCTTCGGCATGCCCGCCTCGGCCGCGCCGGCGTCCTATCCCGACTTCCGCCGTCGTTTCGATTCCTGGCTCGCGTCGGACGAGCCGCACCTGGTCGAGGAGGCCCGCCTGGTCGGGCGCCACATCGCCGGCACCGCCGGATACCACCTTCCGGGTGGGTCGCTGACCTCCGAGACGCTCCGGACCGTCGTCCAGGGGAGCCTCCCGCCGCTCGTCCGGGAGCGCTACGGCATCCCGTGGTCGCCCGCCCACGAGACGAGATGGCGCGCCGTACGCACCACGAGCCGCCTGGCTCACGGCCGGCTCTCGCTGCTCGGGCCGACACCGCTGCTGCGCGGGCGGAGCGAGCGCTTCTACAAGGTCGTCCAGCGAGGCGAGCAGGCCCTGGTACGCCGCGGCGGCGTCAGCATCCCCGGGGTCTCCGACGTCGCCGTCTGACGTCTCCGGAGCCGGATCGGTTTGATCTTCGCCACAGAAAGGCCGCAAACCCACGCGACGGATCGGAAAGTGGCGGATCTGCCTGCGACGATGACGGCATGTCCGATCCGGTAACCGTGACCATCGCCCGACGAGTCTCCGTGGAGCGTCGCGACGAGATGGTCGCGTGGATGCAGGCCGGCATCCGGCTGGCCAGCGAGTTCCCCGGCTTCCTCGGCGCGGGCTGGGTGCGGCCTTCGCCGGAGTCCGACCAGTGGCACCTGCTCTACCGCTTCGACTCCCACGAGACCCTGGGGAGCTGGGACACCAGTCGTCAGCGCGCCTGGTGGCTGGGTGCGGGCGAGCCGTTCGTCGAGGAGACCACGATCGAGCGGCGTACCGGCATCGAGGGGTGGTTCGACCCGCCGAGCACCTACGACGTCGAGCAGGTCTCCGGGGTCGCGACCGCGCCGGCGCGGTGGAAGCAGACGATCACGATCTTCCTGATGTTCTATCCGGTCAGCCTGCTCGCCAACTGGCTGATCGGGCCGCTCACCACCGACTGGGCGCTGCCGCTGAAGGTGCTCTCCGTGATGGTCGTGACGGTGCCGTTCATGACCTACTTCGGACTGCCGTGGATCACCCGCAACATGGAGTGGTTCCTGCACGGCCGCCCGGCCCCCTGGCGCCGCGGCTAGGGTCCTAGGAATTCGGTCCGTCGTCCTCGGCGGAGAGCACGGCGTCGAGCAGCCCCGGGAAGCGCGCGTCCAGATCGTCGCGCCGCAGCGAGAGGCGCCGGGCGCGGCCGTTGGCCTCGTTGCGCACCACGCCGGCCGTACGCAGCACCTTCATCAGGTGCGACTTGGTCGACTTCGGCACGTCCGGGTTGCTCAGGTGACACTCCGCCATGTCGAGGGGACCGTCGACCAGTTGGCGCGCGATCGCCAGGCGCTCGGGATCACTGAGCGCGAAGAGCACGGTCGTCAGCGAGATCTCCGACCGCTCGGGATGCGGGAGGTCCGGGGAAGAACTCATGGTTCGATAATAGTTGCACAATCAGCGGAACGGCACGTACGCTCCTAAATAGTTCGAAACAGTTCGAACAATAGATGGAGTGGTGATGTCGGCAGAAGCAGTGAGCGGGACGACGGCGGACGCAGTTGCCGGGCGGCGACTCGGCGCGGGAGTGGCGCTCGGGGCGGTCGTGCTGATGATGGCGGGAGCCAGTGCTCCCTCGCCCTTCTATCCCGACCTCCAGGCGGGCCTCGGGCTCCAGCCCTGGGTGATGACGGCGGTCTTCGCGGTCTACGCCGTCGCCCTGCTGGCCACCCTGCTCGTGTTCGGCTCGGTCTCCGACCACGTCGGCCGCCGCCCGCTGGTGACCGTCGGGTTCCTCCTGCTGGCGGCCAGCTTCGCCCTCTTTCGGGGCGCCGACGCCGCCGCCGCCCTCTTCGAGGCGCGGATCCTGCAGGGCGTCGCGAGCGGACTGTTGCTCTCGACGCTGTCGGCCGCCGTGGCCGACTTCGAACGGCCTTCGCGGCCCGGCTCCGCGGCGGTGGCCAATGCCGTCGCGCCGATGGCCGGCCTGGCGGTCGGCGCCGTCGTCGCCGGGGTGGCCATGCAGGCGACCGGTGACGCGCGACTCCTCGTTTTCGACGCCCTCGTCCTGCTGGCGCTCCTGTTCGCGGTGGGCGTATGGCTCGTCCCGGAGACCGCGCCTCGCCACGAAGGCCTGATCGCCTCGCTGCGGCCGCGGATCGCCGTGCCGCCGGCTATCCGGGCCCTGCTCGCCCGCAGCGCCCCGGCGATCTTCGCCGGCTGGGCCACCGGCGGGCTGTTCCTCTCCCTCGGCGCCTCGATCGTACGCACCGAGCTGGGCGCCACCAGCCACGTCCTGCAGGGGCTGGTCATCGCGGCCCTCGCGGGTGCGGGGGCGCTGGCGTCGTACGCCTTCCGGAACCGCTCGGCCCGGGCGACGACGCTCTACGGCACGGCCGCGCTGGCCGGCGGCACGGTGCTCAGCCTGCTCGCGCTCGCGACCGGCTCGGCGGCGGCCTACCTCGTCGCGGTGGTCGTCGCGGGCACCGGCTTCGGCACGGCCTTCTTCGGCATCCTGCGCACGATCATGCCGCTCCTGCCTGCGCATGAGCGGGCCGAGGTCTTCTCGGTGATCTTCATCGTGTCCTACCTGGCCTTCGGTGTCCCGGCGGTCGTCGCCGGGGTGCTGACGCCGCAGATCGGTCTCACGGCCACGACCTACGGCTACGGCGCCGTCGTCGCGATGCTCTCCGCGGCGGCCGGGGTGCTGCGCTGGCGCAGCAACGACTGACCCATCAGGCGAGGTTTCAGACGAGGTTTCAGGCGAGGGCCTCGCCGCCGTGGGTGGCGAGCTTGCGGGCGACCTCGGCGAGGTCGGCGCGCCAGACGTCCTCGGGTCCGGGCGGCAGGATGTCGTCCCAGTCGGGAGAGAAGCTGCCGCGTACGGAGGGCAGGTCCTTCGGGCGGGCCAGGAACCACATGTGCAGGTGCTCGGCGCCGTCGCCGATGCGCATCGCGTGACAGCGGGCGATGTTCGGCAGGCTCTCCACGATCCGGGCGATCCGCACCGTGAGGACCCCGAACTCGGCCGCCTGGTGCTCGTCGAGATCGGGCAGGTCGTAGTGCTCGAGCGGCTCGAGGACCAGCACCAGCGGCAGCCCGGACTGCTCCAGGTGCTTGACCCGCCAGCTCTCGTCCTGCCAGATCACCCCCGGCAGCGCGGAGCCGCACAGGTCGCAGTCCACCCCGCCCTCGCCGTGGCGCGGCTCCTCGGGAGCCGGGGGAGCGAGCGGCTTGGGGGAGATCTCCCCGTCGCGTACGACCCACGGGAAGACGTCCCACTCGGTCACGCTCGGCGCGGGCAGCTCCCCAGCGGCCTGGACCCGGGCGTAGATCTGTTCAGCTGTCTCGGCCATGGCTCGAACGATGCCACAGTGGGCGAAGTCCGCCCATCTCTTAGGCTGGTCCCGTGGCTGAACTCAACATCCCGCCGGCGCCGGCGATCCCGGGCGCGAAGCACCTCCACTCCGGCAAGGTGCGCGACCTCTACGAGCTCGAGGAGGGGCGGTACACGGGCCAGCTCCTGATGGTCGCCAGCGACCGCATCTCGGCCTTCGACCACGTCTTCGACACGGTCATCCCGGACAAGGGCGAGATTCTCACCAAGCTCTCGCTGTGGTGGTTCGAGCAGTTCGAGGACCTGGTGCCGACCCACGTCCTCTCCACCGACGTGCCGGAGTCGGTGGCCGGCCGTGCGGTGGTCGCCCAGAAGCTCCACATGCTGCCCGTCGAGTGCGTCGCGCGTGGCTACCTGACCGGTTCGGGTCTGCGCGAGTACGAGACCACCGGTGAGGTCTGCGGCATCCGCCTGCCTGCGGGCCTGGTCGACGGCTCCCGGCTGACCCCGCCGATCTTCACCCCGGCGACCAAGGCCGAGCTCGGCGACCACGACGAGAACGTCACCTACGAGTACGTCTCGAAGCTGATCGGTGAGGACGACGCCGCCGCGGTGCGCCGGCTCACCCTGGCGGTCTACCAGCGCGCCGACGAGATCGCCCGCGGCCGCGGCCTCATCCTGGCCGACACGAAGTTCGAGTTCGGCGTACGCCAGGACGACCTGGGCATCCGCACGATCGTGCTCGCCGACGAGGTGCTCACGCCGGACTCGTCCCGCTACTGGGACGCGAGCCAGTGGCACCCCGGCTCCGCGATCCCGAGCTTCGACAAGGACGTCATCCGTCGCTGGCTGCTCTCGCCCGAGGCCGGCTGGGACCGCGCCGCCGGCGGCCCGCCGCCGGAGCTGCCCGAGGAGATCGTCGCCCGCACGCGAGCGAAGTACGTCGAGGCGTACGAGAAACTCACCGGCCACCACTTCTGAGGCGCCCCGGCAAAGTTTCAGGGACGCGTGTCGCACTAAAATCGAGACGTTGTTCCCTGAGGGGCTACGCGCGGGTAGGTTGTGACGCGTAACACGCACACCACTGGAGGTTAAGTGTCCACGTACAACCTTGCTTCGCTGCTGGAAGACTCCGCGGCGAACTATCCCGAGCGCACCGCGATCGTCCTGGGCGACACTCGTCTGAGCTACGCCCAGATCAACGGCGCCGCGAACCAGGTCGCGAACCTGCTGGCGAGCAAGGGCATCGGCGCAGGCGACCGGGTTGCCCTGATGAGCCCGAACCTGCCCTACTTCACGATGGTCTACTTCGGCATCCTCAAGGCCGGCGCCACCGTCGTACCGCTCAACGTGCTCCTCAAGGGCCGTGAGGTGGCCTACCACCTCAAGGACTCCGACGCGAAGGCCCTCTTCGCGTTCCAGGGCACTCCTGAGCTGGCCATCGGCGCCGAGGCGCACGCCGGTGCGCAGGAGGCCGGGGTCGAGGACTTCTTCCTGATCACCGCCGACCCGACCGCCCCGTCGCCGATCGAGGGCGTCACCACGCTCGGCCAGGGGATCGCGGCCCAGCCGCCGACCTTCGACACGGTGGCAACCGACGAGGACGACACCGCGGTCATCCTCTACACCTCCGGCACCACGGGGCAGCCCAAGGGCGCCGAGCTGCGCCACCGCAACATGCGCGACAACGCGATGTCGGGTGCCGACCTCTTCGGCGCCGACGCCGACCGTCCGGACACCTACCTCGCCGTGCTGCCGCTCTTCCACGCGTTCGGCCAGTCCGTCGTGCAGAACGGCGCGTTCGCTTTCGGCGGCACCGTCGTGCTGCTGCCGCGCTTCGACGCCGCGGCCGCGCTGGCGACGATGCTGAAGGAGAGCGTGACCTTCTTCGCCGGCGTCCCGACGATGTACTGGGGCCTCCTCGGTGCTCTCTCCGAGGACACCGACGTCGCCACCCTCGCCAAGAACCTCCGCCTCGCCGCCGCCGGTGGCTCCGCGCTCCCGGTCGAGATCCACAAGGAGTTCGAGAAGCGCTTCGGCGTCTCCATCCTCGAAGGCTACGGCCTCTCCGAGACCTCGCCGGTGGCGTCGTTCTCGGTCTACGGCCAGCCGGTTCGTCCCGGCTCGATCGGTGTCCCGATCCCCGGCGTCGAGATGAAGCTCATCGACCCCGCGTCCTGGGACGAGGTCGAGTGGACCCCCGAAACCATCGGCGAGATCGCGATCAAGGGCCACGCCATCTTCAAGGGCTACTACAACCGCCCGGAGGCCACCGCCGAGGTGCTCACCGAGGACGGCTGGTTCCGCTCCGGCGACCTCGCCAAGCGTGACGAGGACGGCTGGTACTACATCGTCGACCGCGCCAAGGAGCTCATCATCCGCGGCGGCTTCAACGTCTACCCGCGCGAGATCGAAGAGGTCCTGCTGACCCACCCGGCGGTCTCGCTCGCGGCCGTGATCGGCGTCCCGCACGACTCCCACGGCGAGGAGATCAAGGCCGTCCTCGTGCTCAAGCCCGGCGCCTCCGCAACCCCCGAGGAGATCGTCGCCTGGTCCAAGGAGCAGATGGCCGGCTACAAGTACCCGCGCATCGTCGAGATCGTCGACGCCCTGCCGATGACCGCCACCGGCAAGATCCTCAAGCGCGAGCTCAAGTAGGACATTCCGTACGCCGGCAGCAGCCGTAGCTCGAAGATCGCAGTCACCTGGTGGCTGCGATCTTCGAGTTAAGCGGCGTCCCGGTCCGTACGAAACGCGAGCATCGGGCGCGAGGTGGCGCCGACGGCGGCCAGGGCGAGGAGACAGGCGATGCCCCCGCTGACCAGGGCGAACGAGCCCGAGGTCAGCTCGGCGACACCGCCGCCGCGAAGGTTGCCGACCTCCGGGCCACCGGCGCCGACGATCATCTCGACCGCGGCGGTGCGGCCGCGCAGGTCGTCGGGCACCGCGAGCTGGATCAGGGTCCCGCGGGTGACCACGCTGACCGAGTCCGCGGCGCCGGCGATCGCGAGCAGGACGAGACACAGCCAGGCCGAGGTGGCCAGACCGACGGCGCCGAGACTGGCGCCCCACACGGCCGCGGCGCCGATCGTGATCAGGCCGGGCCGGCTGCGCCTCGTGAAGGAGCCGGACGCGAGCGAGGCCGCGACGCCGCCGACCGCGATCGCCGTCAGGAACAGCCCGAGCGTACGCGGATCGCCGCCGAACCGCTCCTCGTTGATCAGCGGGAACAGGCTCACGGGCATCGCCAGGACCGTGGCTGCCAGATCGACGAGGAGCACGCCGCGGACGACCGGCTGGGTGGCTGCGAAGCGCAGTCCTTCGAGGACTCCGCCGCCGTTCGTCCTGGTCACGGGGGTGAGGCGGGGGAGTCCGACGACGCCGAGGAGCCCGGCGACGAAAGAGAGCGAGTCGACGGCGTACGCGATCTCGAGCCCGGCGTAGCCGATGATCAGCCCACCCAGCGCGGGGCCCACGAGCATCGACCCCTGGAAGCTCAGCCGGTTGAGGGCGAGCCCGGCGGCGACCTGGTCGGTGGGGAGCAGTCGCGGGATCACGCCCATGCCTGCGGGGGCGGCGACCGAGCGGGCGGCGGCCATGAGCGCGACCAGCACGAGGACAGGGGCGAGCGAGGACGGTGAGGTGCCCAGCCACAGCGCCTGAGCCGTCAGCAGCAGCGCCAGCACGATCTGGATGAGGGTGGTGACCATCAGGATCGAGCGTCGGTCCGCCCGGTCCGCGACGGCACCGCCCCAGAGACCGACGACGAGCATCGGCACGAGCTGGGCGAGCGCGACGCTGCCGGACCAGAACGGGCTGTGGGTCGTCTCCCAGACCTGGAACATCACCGCGACGACCGCGATCTGCCCGCCGAGGCCGGACACCGCCCGTCCGATGAAGAACCTGCGGAAAGCCCGAGACGTACGCAGCGGCGCGATGTCGATCAGCAGATGGCGCACGAGGACCGACAGTAGAGACCCGGGCTGCCGATAGCGATCGGTTTAGGTGAGCGGCGTGTGGCACACCTACACTGCAGCCATGCCTCGCGTTGTCGTCGACGTCATGCCCAAGCCCGAGATTCTGGACCCGCAGGGGAAGGCCGTTCTCGGCGCCCTGCCGCGGCTCGGGTTCACCGGGGTCACCGAGGTCCGTCAGGGCAAGCGGTTCGAGCTGGAGATCCCTGAGATCACCGACGACGCGCTCGCCCAGATCGAGAAGCTCGCCGAGACCTTCCTCGCCAACACGGTGATCGAGAACTTCGTCGTCCGCGTGGAAGAGCCGGCCAAGTGAAGATCGGGGTCATCACCTTCCCGGGCACGCTCGACGACGTCGACGCGCAGCGGGCGGTCCGTGTCGGCGGCAACGAGGCTGTCGCGCTCTGGCACGGCGACCACGACCTGCAGGGCGTCGACGCGGTGATCCTGCCGGGCGGCTTCTCCTACGGCGACTACCTGCGCTGCGGCGCCATCTCCCGCTTCGCGCCGATCATGACCGAGGTCATCGAGGGTGCGCAGAAGGGTCTGCCGGTGCTCGGCATCTGCAACGGCTTCCAGATGCTCGTCGAGTCCCACCTGCTCCCCGGTGGTCTGCTGCGCAACGACCACCTCAAGTTCATCTGCCGTGACCAGAAGCTGCGCATCGAGAACACCTCGACCGCCTGGACCTCTGCGTTCACGCAGAACCAGGAGATCGTGGTGCCGCTGAAGAACGGCGAGGGCCAGTACGTCGCCGACGCCGACACCATCAAGCGGCTCGAGGGCGAGGGCCGCGTCGTCGCGCGCTACCTCGACGTCAACCCCAACGGCTCGGTCAACGACATCGCTGGCATCACCAACGAGGCCGGCAACGTCGTCGGCCTGATGCCCCACCCCGAGCACGCCGTGGAGTCCCTCACCGGCTCCGGCACCGACGGCCTCGGCTTCTTCACCTCGCTGGCTGAGAAGACCTTCGCCTGAGGCGGGTCCTCCGTCAAGGTATGCAGGTCAGCGCACACATCCCTCGCGGAGTTCCGCGAGGGATGTGTGCTTTCGGCTGCATACCTTGACCAAGGAACACCTCAGCGTCCCCGAGACAGGTCGTACCAGGTGACGGCCGTGGCCATCCCGTTGGGAGTGCGCCCGAGGCGCCGCTGGTAGGCGACCAGGCCGACATGGGTGTTCCAGTCGAGGACCCCGCTGACCCTGACCCGCTCCTCGGTGCGGGTGGTGGAGTTGAGGGCGCGCTGGAGGTCGCGGACCTGGTCGCCGGCGGCGCCACGCTTCAGGATCGGGTGCCGATTGGCGGCCCACAGTGTCTTCCAGGCACCGCGGGTCCACAGGTCGCGGACCACCAGTCCGTGGCTGCGCTGCCAGTTGTGGACCGCGGAGCGCAGTGCGGAGCCGTAGTAGCCGCTCATCACGCCGTTGAAGGTGCCGCGCGTCTTGAGCATGCACTTGAGTGCCTTCACGTAGGCAGCCGGCGGTGTGTAGGTGCTGGTGCGCGGCTTGAGGTCGGGGTAGTAGTCGAAGTCGACGCGTACGCCACCGCATCGGATCACGGGCGGGGCGTGGGAGCCGCGGCCGACGTCGAGGTAGTCCGTGTCGATGTTGATCGTGATGCCGCCGTGGGTCTCGTCGTGACCGCCGCGGTACTGCTTGACCCGGTCGTGGTCGCTCCACACCGAGTCCGGGATGTAGGTCGTCGAGGTGTTCGCCTTGCCGTCCCAGTCGGCGATCCAGATGTCCGATGGATAGGTGAATCCGGGCGTTTGCGCGCGCCGGACGTCGTAGATCGCCTTGATCCCCGACGCCGCGCTCGAGTACATCGCCGAGCGGTAGCCGAGCACCTTGATCCGGTAGCTCCACGCCGAGATGAACCACATCGCCGACTCGCGGCAGACCCGGTTGGCGATGTCGAAGGCCTCGAGGTCGTAGAACATCGTGCTGCCGGCCGCGATCCCGTAGCCCTTCGCGGCGGTGACCGCCGCGTTGGCCTCGTTGATCGCCTGACGCCTCGCCGCCCAGTAGCCGTCGGTCGGGTCAGGGTTGATCTTCGGATCGTCGCCGTAGCGTGGATAGCGAGGGTTGCACGAGGCCTGCGGACCGAGCGTGATCGGCAGCAGTCGCCAGCCGCGCGCCTGCTGGTTGCGCACCCAGGTGGCCGAGAGATGCGTCTGGGTGCGGCAGGCGCGCGACCTGCCGGAGATGTAGATGCCCACGCCGGTGAAGTTCGAGTCCTTCCACCATCGGTCCATCGCGGTCTGCGACGGCGCCTGGCACTGGTCGAATCCGAAGCCGGTGAAGTTGCCCGGAGTGACCGGGTTGGCGGCCGTCGCGGGGCCGGCCGAAGCCAGCCCCGCGACGGTCATGATGCCTGACATGACACCGGCGGCGAGGATGCGCCGGGTGCCCCTGAGTCGAGTGAAAACCCCCATGGTTTGTCAATAGCAGGCCCGCTGCCTCGGGCGTCAGGGGCCGAACGACTCGTGTCCTGGGTCCTATGTCCCCGATGTCATGCGCGGTGATCTCAGTCGACCTCGACCGCCACTCGCCCGGCAACGTACGAACGTCTCCCGGAGGGGCGACGGAGCACCACGGTGAGCGAGGCGATGATCCCGATGGAGCCCAGAGCGGCCGCGGCGTAGAAGGCCTCGCGCATGCCCGGGACGACCTCGCCGGGAGTGCCGTTGGCGACGTAGACCGAGGCGATCACGGCCAGGCCGATGGCGCCACCGAGCTGCTGCATCGTCTGCACCAGACCCGAGGCCGCACCGGCGTGGGCGGCGTCGACGCCCTCCAGGCCGAGGGCCGTGGTGGAGGTGAAGACGAGCGAGGCGAAGGCGCCGTTGAGGAGGAACGGAGCCAGGACGGCGCCGGCGTACGTGCTGGTCTCGGTGAGCGTGCTCAGCCACACGAACGAGCCGGTCAGGCCCGTGGCGCCGAGGACCAGCACCCCCGGCATCCCGATCCGGGCCGCGATCCGGGGCGCCACCCGGGACATCGCGAAGATCATCAGGGTGAGCGGCAGGAACGCCAGACCGGAGGCGAGTGGCCCCAGACCCAGCGCGCCCTGCAGGTAGATCACGGTGAGATAGAACGTCGCGAACTGGGCACCGACCAGCCCGACCGCGGCGATGAAGGCGGCGACGCGGCGATGGCTGTCGAAGAGCTGGAGCTGCAGCAGCGGGTGGGCGACGCGACGCTCGGTCAGCACTAGGGCGACCAGCAGGAGCAGGCCGACGACGATGCCGCCGATGGTGCGCGCGGAGGTCCAGCCGTGCTCGGGGGCGCCGATCAGCGACCACACGATCGCGGCCGCGCCACCGGTGGCGGTCACCGCGCCCACGATGTCGAAGCGTCCAGGCCGTGGTGCGGTCTCGGCGACGAGGCGGCCGACGAGGGCGAGCACGACGAGGCCGATCGGTACGTTGATGAACAGCGTCCAGCGCCACGACGCGATGTCGGTGAGGATGCCGCCGAGGATGAGCCCGATCGACGCACCGCTGGAGGAGACGGCCGCGAAGAGCGCGATCGCCTTGGCGCGCCCGGCCTCGTCCTTCGCGGACGTGGTCAGCAGCGCGAGCACCTGAGGCGCGGCGATCGCGGCGCCGAAGCCCTGCAGCGCGCGGGCGATGACCAGCAGGTCGTCGGTCGGCGCGAGCCCGCCGGCCAAGGAGAAGAGGGTGAAGACGGCGAGGCCGGCCACGAACGTACGCCGCCTGCCGAAGACGTCGCCGAGCCGGCCGCCGAGCAGCAGCAGGCCGCCGAAGGCGAGCGAGTAGCCGTTGAGCACCCAGGTGAGTGCCGCGGGGGTGAACGCGAGATCGTCGGCGATCCGGGGGAGTGCGACGTTCACGACGGCCGAGTCGAGCACGATCATCAGCTGGGCGACCAGGACCAGGGCGATCCCGGCGCCGGCGGCCTTGGCGGCCGCGGGTGGCTTGGGTGGTGCCACGGTGGATGTCATTCAAGAGCTCCTGTTGGAGACGGAGGAGGAGTACAGTGAAACGGAGACATGCTCCGCTTGATTGAGATTAGCGGAGAGCGTCTCCGGTTAGCAATGCATTTGAAGGATGCGGCGAAGGCTGCTGTTAACTTGAGGGCCCGCAGCCCGCGGGAGCCACTGAGGAGGTCCGGATGAGAGCCGACGCGCAGCGCAACCGCGAGCGGCTGATCGAGGTCGCTCACGAGGTCTTCAAGGAGCGCGGGCTGGACGCGCCCATGGACGAGGTCGCCCGGCGGGCCGGCGTCGGTCCAGGCACCCTCTACCGTCACTTCCCCACGCGCGAGGCGCTCCACGAGGCGATCATGGCGACCTGGATCGAGGAGGTTGCCGGCCAGGTCGAGAAGGCGATGGCGACCGAGGGCGGGTGCCGGGAGAAGCTGCTCGCCTGGTTCGAGGAGTACGTCGCTCTGCTGACCCGCCACCAGGGCGCCGCCGCCAAGATCACGGCCTCCCTTGGCTGCCAGGACTCCCCGCTGCGCACCAAGTGCCAGACCTATGCCGACGCCAACGAGAGTGTTCTCGCGCAGATGGCGGACCACGGCGTGCTGCGCGAGGGTGTCGACAACCTCGACGTATGCCGCCTCCTCGGCGGCGTCGCGACCATGGCCGACCACTCCTCGCTCGCCCCCGAGGACGTACGTCCCATGCTCGACGTCATCGCCAACGGCGTGCTCAAGGCCTGACTCTCCAGCGGTGGGGCACACTGGGGGCATGTCCTTCAACTCGCCGGTCCGCAACCCGCAGAGCCCGCTGAAGCTGGAGTTTCCCCAGTCGCTCGCGACCTACGACGACTACGCCGCTGCGCAGAAGACGGTCGACTTCCTCGCCGACCACGAGTTCCCGGTCGAGAACTGCATGATCGTCGGCACCGAGCTGAAGCAGATCGAGCGGATCACCGGCCGCCTCACCTGGAGCAAGGTCGCCCTCGCCGGCGTCCTCTCCGGAGCCTGGCTCGGTGTCTTCGTCGGCCTGATCATGTCGCTCTTCGGTGACGACAACTTCCTGTTCATCCTGCTGTCGACGATGCTTCTCGGCGTCGTCTTCGGCCTCGTCTGGTCGCTGATCGGCTACGCCGCCACCCGCGGCACCCGCGACTTCTCGAGCGTCAAGGTCATCGTGCCGACGAAGTACGAGGTCCTGGTCGAGCACAAGGTCGCCGCCCGCGCCCGCGAGCTCCTCGCCGATCTCCCCGGCGCCCTGCCCAACCCGTTCGCCTGAGCGCACGCCTGTAGGGTTGTGAAGCCGAGAGTGGTCTATAGGGCACTCTCAGTTTCACAACCCCAAGCGCGGGTCAGCGGCCGTGGGCCAGGTCGTACCAGGTGACCTCGGTGGCCATGCCGGTCGGAGTCCGTCCGAGGCGCTTCTGATAGGCGACGAGGGCGACGTGGGTGTTCCAGTCGAGGACGCCGGTGATCTTCGCGCGCTCGGGCGCGGTGGTTGCGTTGAGGGCGCGCTGGAGGTCGCGGACGCGTTCGCCGGTGGATCCGCGCTTGAGGAGGGGCCGACTGTTGGCTGCCCACAGCGTCTTCCAGGCCGCCCGGGTCCAGGTCTTGCGCACCGCCAGACCGTGGGAGCGCTGCCAGGCGTTGATCGACCTGACCAGCCCCGCGTCGTACGTCCCGTCGATGGCGCCGTTGAAGCCACCGCGCTCGCGGAGCATGCATTCGAGCGCCTTCGTGTAGATCGGCGAGGGCGTGTACGAGCTGGTGCGCGGCTTCAGGTCGGGGTAGCTGGTGAAGCTGACCGGCACGCCGCCGCAGTGGGTGACCGGACGGGCGGAGGAGCCGCGGCCGAGGTCGACGTAGTTCGAGTCGATCTCGATGGTCACACCGCCGTGGGTCTCCTTGTGTGGACCTCGGTACTGCTTGACGCGGCGGTGCGGGTTCCAGGGGGTGTCAGGGAGGTACTTGGTCGAGGTGTTGGCGCGGCCGTCCCAGTCGGCGATCCACAGGTCCGCGGGGTAGACGAAGCCGCGGGGCTGGGCCTTCCAGACGGCGTACATCGCCTTGACCCCGGACGCCGCGCTCGAGTACATCGCGGGGCGGTAGCCGAGCTTCTTGATCCGGTGGTTCCACGCCGAGACGAACCACATCGCCGACTCGCGGCAGCGCTTGTTGCCGGTGTCGAAGCCCTCGAGGTCGTAGAACATCGTGCTCCCGGCGGCGATGCCGTAGCGCTTGGCGGCGTCCACGGTCGCGTTGGCCTGGCTGAGGCCCTGGCGCTTGGCCGCGGCGTACTGGTTGGCCGGGTTGGCGCTGATCCGCGGGTCGTCGCGGTAGCGCGGGAAGTGCGGGTTGCAGGACGCCTGCGGCCCGAGCGTGATCGGCAGCAGGCGCCAGCCACGGGCCTGCTGCTTGCGCACCCAGGTCGCGCTGAGATTCGTCTGCTTGCGACAGCCGCGCGAGTTGCCGGCGATGTAGATGCCGACCGCGCCGAAGTTGGAGTGCTTCCACCAGCGGTCCATCGCCGTCTGTGACGGCGCCTCGCACTGGTCGAAGCCGAAGCCGGTGAAGCTGCCCGGTGTGACCGGGTTGGCCGCGGCCGCGGGGCTGGGTGCGGCGAGTCCCGCGACCCCCACCACGCCGGCGATCAAACCGGCGCCGAGCGCCCGTCTGACGTACCTGATCCTACTGAAATCCCCCATAGTTTCGTCACGGTAGTCACAACAGTCACATCGACACCAGAGGACTCGCCTGGGTGGCGAGGTTTAGTTGACCTGACATCGGGTTTGCCGGGGCGGCGTTCGAAGCTCGGTCGTGGGCATGAAGGACCTTGGTCCCTGGCTTATCGGCCCTAACCAAAGCGGCGCTGCGGCGTTACCTTGGTAAAGGACGGACTGCTAGGGGGTGGGGCCTGTGCAGAAGCGACGTGACCGGGTCACGCCCGTCCTCTTTGCGTTCACCATCCTGCTCGCGCTGACGGTCGCCGGGATCATCCACCTCGCCCACGGCGGCGAGGTGGTCGGTCCGTTCGCCGCCGCCGACCAGGTCAGCTCGACCACCGAGCGGACCAACACGCCCTACGTCTGCTGGGACGGGAACGGGTCCGGCTCGCTGACCCGCTGTCCGGATCCGCGCGGCGAGGACGGCTTGAGCTGGGTCTTCCCTGGTCACGAATACGCTGCCCGACGCGGTGAGTGCACCCGCCGCGAGGCCGGCGGGCGTGATCTCTTCGTCGAGTGCTCGATGTCCTGGAGCGGCGACCAGGTCCACCTGCACTACGCCCACTGGGGCGAGTGGCAGGCCGGGCGGAAGAAGTACGACGCGACCGGCTCGACCCCCGGTATCGAGCAGCGCACCGACGGGGCGATGTCGCTCTCCTGGCGTCCGCGCCGGCTGCCGACCCCGCACGGCGAAGCCACCTGGATCACCGCCGAGATGGTCGAGGGCCACGGCTGGAGCGTCTCGGCGTACGCCGGGGACGCCGAGGTCGCCCGGGCGGCCCTCGAGGAGTTCGGTGAGATCCGCGACCTGCGGGAGTGGCGCGGGCTACCCAGATGACCAGTCCCTGGGTGACGACTCGGGGGATCAGGCACTTCTGACGTAGATTTCTGCCCGTGACCGAGACTTCGTCCGCTGCCGTTGCGTCCGATCTTCCGCTCCTGGACACCGTGCACCACGCTGCCGGTGACCCAGACCGAGAGCAGCCCTGGGCCGAGCTCGGTCTGAAGGAGGACGAGTACGCCGAGATCAAGCGCATCCTCGGCCGCCGGCCGACCGGTGCGGAGCTGGCGATGTACTCGGTGATGTGGTCCGAGCACTGCTCCTACAAGTCCTCCAAGGTCCACCTGAAGCAGTTCGGCGAGATCCCGCAGGAGACCCCGGCCGGCAAGATGCTCGCCGGCATCGGCGAGAACGCGGGCGTGCTCGACGTCGGCCAGGGCTACGCGGTGACCTTCAAGGTCGAGTCGCACAACCACCCCTCCTACGTCGAGCCGCACCAGGGCGCCGCGACCGGCATCGGCGGGATCGTCCGCGACATCCTCGCGATGGGTGCCCGTCCGGTCGCTGTGATGGACCCGCTCCGGTTCGGCCCGTTGGCCGAGGAAGACACCCACCGTGTCCTGCCCGGGATCGTGTCCGGCATCGGCCACTACGGCAACTGCCTGGGCCTGCCCAACATCGGTGGTGAGGCCGTCTTCGACGCCTCCTACCTCGGCAACCCGCTGGTCAACGCCCTCTGCGTCGGCGTGCTGCGCCACGAGGACCTGCATCTCGCCAAGGCGAGCGGCGCCGGCAACCTGGTGATCATGTACGGCGCGCGCACCGGCGGCGACGGCATCGGCGGCGCCTCGATCCTCGCGAGCGTCGAGTTCGACGAGGACGGCCCCGCGAAGCGGCCGAGCGTGCAGGTCGGCGACCCGTTCATGGAGAAGCTGCTGATCGAGTGCACCCTCGAGCTCTTCTCCGCCGGCATCGTGCGCGGCATCCAGGACTTCGGCGCGGCCGGCATCTCGTGCGCCACCTCCGAGCTCGCCGCTGCCGGTGACGGCGGCATGCACGTACACCTCGAGCGGGTGCCGCTGCGCGACTCGACGCTCGCTCCGGAGGAGATCCTGA
Source organism: Nocardioides sp. NPDC006273 (assembly GCF_040613495.1). NCBI lineage: Bacteria > Bacillati > Actinomycetota > Actinomycetes > Propionibacteriales > Nocardioidaceae > Nocardioides > Nocardioides sp. NPDC006273. The sequence continues at coordinate 23,664 of NZ_JBEXSD010000039.1, forward strand.
TGAGCGAGTCCCAGGAGCGGATGATGGCGGTCATCGCGCCCGAGGACGAGGCGACCTTCATGGACGTCTGCGCCAAGTGGGACGTCGAGGCGGCCGTGATCGGCACCGTGACCGGTGAGGGCCGGCTGCGCGTCGACTGGCACGGCGAGACGATCGTCGACGTCGACCCGACCACCGTGGCCCACGACGGCCCGGTCTACGAGCGCCCCTATGCCCGCCCGTCGTGGCAGGACGCGCTGCAGGCCGACGTCGCCGAGAAGCTCCCGCGCGCGGCCTCGGCCGACGAGCTCCGCTCGACCGTCCTCCAGCTGGTCGCCTCGGAGAACCTGTGCGACAAGTCCTGGATCACCGAGCAGTACGACCGCTACGTGCGCGGCAACACCGTGCTCTCCCAGCCCGCCGACGGCGGCATGATCCGCGTCGACGAGTCGACCAACCTCGGTGTCGCGCTGGCCACCGACGCCAACGGGCGCTTCGCCAAGCTGGACCCGTACGCCGGTGCCCAGCTCGCGCTGTCGGAGTCCTACCGCAACGTGGCCTCCGTCGGCGCGAAGCCGCTGGCCATCTCCGACTGCCTCAACTTCGGCTCGCCGGAGGACCCCGACGTGATGTGGCAGTTCGCCGAGGCCACCCGCGGCCTGAAGGACGCCTGCCTCGAGCTCGGCATCCCGGTCACCGGCGGCAACGTCTCCCTCTACAACCAGACCGGCGAGACCGCCATCCACCCGACGCCGGTGGTAGCGACGCTCGGTGTGATCGAGGACGTCACCACGCGTACGCCTTCGGACTTCCAGGCGGCCGACGAGGCCGTCGTCCTGCTCGGTGAGACCCACGAGGAGCTCTCCGGCTCGGAGTGGGCCCACGTCGTGCACGGCCACCTCGGCGGGCTGCCGCCCAAGGTGAACCTGGCTGCCGAGAAGGCGCTCGCCGAGCTGCTGGGCGAGGCGCGTTTCGTCACCTCCGCCCACGACCTCTCCGACGGTGGCCTGATGCAGGCGCTGGCCGAGCCGGCGATGTCGTCGGGGATCGGCGTCTCGGTCACGCTCGCCGGCGACCCGTTCGTCGCGCTCTTCTCGGAGTCGGTGGCCCGTGCGATCGTCACCGTGAAGGCCGCCGACGTCGAGCGGCTCACCTCGCTGGCCGAGCGCCACGGGGTCGCGGCGACACAGCTCGGCGTGACGGGTGGCGCGGCGTACTCGATCTCCTACGACGGCGGCACCGTCGAGATCCCGCTCGAGGAGCTCACCGGGGTCTGGCGCTCGACCCTGCGGGACGCGCTGGCCTGACGCTCGGTGCGCCGGCGCGGCTTGCGGTGGATGATCCACTCGGCGATCAGCAGGTTCACGACCCAGCTGACCCACGCTGAGGCCGCGGCGGCGCTGGCGAGGGTGGGATCCTCGGTGCCGAGGTCGGCGTTGGTCATGATGTCGGGCACGAAGATCATGATCAGTGCCATGCCCCAGAAGCGGTTGGCGATGATCGAGAACGCCATCGCATAGCTGCGGTACATCCACTCCCGGTGGTCCTTGAAGCGACGCTGCCGCGCGGCGCGGTAGCCCTGCACGGTGAACAGCAGGAACAGCACAGCCAGGAAGGTGTTGCCGACCTGCTGAGAGGGACCGGCCGCGGGGAACTGGCTGGTGACCAGCGCCCCCACGCCGGTGGGGATCGCGGTGACGACATAGGTGCGACCGGTCCAGCGGTGCACCTTCGGGTGGGTGTTGCGCAGCCACGGCCACAGCTGGAGTACGCCGCAGCAGAGCATCACCGAGCCGAAGAAGATGTGTGTCACCAGCGCTGGATAGAAGACCGGCCCGCGGTCGGCGGGGGACAGCGACTGGGACGGGTCCAGGCCGACATACCGAGGCAGCGCCGTCACCAGGAAGATCACCGTCGCGGCCGCGAGCGGGAAGACCCACCATTGGCGTGCCAGAGGTCTTTTCCATGTGCTCATGAATCATCCGATCTAATAGCGTATGACGTTAACTGTTTATAGATTACGCAAATCAATCGGGCGGTCAACCGCTTTCATGGAGGGGCAGGGCATGATGGGCGTGATGAGCTCCGACCTGATCCCTCGCCTGTGGGGCAAGCCTCCGGCCGGCCGACGCGGTCCCAAGCCGGCGCTGAGCCTCGCCCAGATCGTCGAGGCCGCCTACGTCCTAGCGGACGAGCACGGCCTCACTGCCGTCTCGATGGCACGGGTCGCGGAGGAGGTGGGCTGCTCGCCGATGGCGCTCTACCGGCACGTGAAGAACAAGGACGAGCTGCTCATCCTGCTCTCCGACCGGCTCTGTGCGGAGCTGGCGGAGCCCTCGCGAGATCTGGGGTGGCGTGAGGGACTGGCGGCGTGGATGCGTGCGCAGGTCGACCTGGCGCTGAGGAAGCCGTGGTTCCTCGACCTGCCGCTCGCCGTCACGCTTCCGGGGCCGAACCGGCTCGCCTGGATCGACCTGGCGTTCCACTACCTGCGCGATGTGGCGCTGCCCGCCGAGGAGAAGCTGGCGATCGTCGGCATCCTCTCCCAGTACACCCTGGGCGAGGCGAGGATCGAGGTCGAGGCCGCGCTGTCCGAGGAGGACGACCCGTTCGCCTCCTTCGAGCAGATGCTCGTGACGTACGCCGATCCGGAGCGTTTCCCGAGCCTGATGGCGTCCCTGGCGACCTGGAGCCCGGCCGCGCCCGGAGAGCGCTCCGAGGCTGACGACGCCTCTGCCTTCGGTCAGGGGCTGCTGCTCGCCGGGATCGAGGCCCACATCGAGCGCCATGTCGAGCGAAGCACGCCTGAGTAAAGGTCGATACCCTGGCGGGGATGTTCCCCCACCTGCATCGTCTCGTGTCCTGTCTCCTCGCCCTGCTGCTCGCGGCAGCTGCGCTGCTGCTCAGCGCTGGTCCGGCGTCCGCGGGGGAGGGCGGCACGATCAAGCGGCTGGCGAACGCCGCGCGGGCCGAGGCCGGTCGCGGCCCGCTCACGCGCGATCCAGACCTCGATGCGTTGGCCAGGAAGTGGGCCCACAAGATCGCTGCCGACGGGGCGCTCTCGCACAACCCAGACCTCTCCGAGCAGGTGCCGGAGGGGTGGCAGGGCGTCGGGGAGAACGTCGCCATGGGCTACCCGACCGGTGCCGAGATGCACCGGGGCTGGATGAACTCCGACGGGCACCGGGCCAACATCCTGGGCGACTACACCCACATCGGGATCGCCTTCGTCGTGGTCGACGGCACCAGCTGGGGCGTCCAGGTCTTCGCGAAGTATCCGCCGGGCGTGCGTCCGACCGCGAAGCCCAAGCCCTCCCCGCGGGCGCCGAACGCGCCGGCATCGACCAATGCACCGGCCAAGGCGCCGACCCAGTCGCCGACTCAGACTCCGCGACCCGAGCAGTCGGCGTCTGGGTCGCCGGCCCCGTCGCGTACGCCCTCGGCTTCCGCGTCTGCGTCGCAGTCGCCATCGGCGTCGCTCTCCGGTTCGCCTTCCGTGTCGACGTCGGAGTCGGCCGATGCCCTGGTCCTGGGCGACTCGGAGACGGCGGGCCCGGTGACGTTCACCGACGCCTCGGGCGGTCCGACTCCTGGCTCGAGCGGGCTCTTCGGGATCGGCTTCATCGAGATCGCCGTCGGGCTGCTCGCGCTGTCGGGTCTGGGGCTGCTCATCGCACTCCTTCTGGCCCGGCGCCGGCGCCGCGAACCACTCCGGCCTGACCTGCATGGCCCTCGGCACGTCCGGCCCGTCGGGCCGTACCCCGGCGGTGGACCGGTCTATCGGGGCCAGGTCCATCCCGCCGGACCCGGTCCTGGTCACCCCAACCCGCGTTACCCGAACCCTGGTCGTCCCAACCTGGGCGGCCCCAAGCAGTATCCCGGCGACCGCCGCCCCTGGTAGGACCTAGTCGGCGACCGCCGCGGCGACGGGCCGCGGGCCGTCGATGGAGACGCGCCGAGTCGGCTCGTTCTGACTGAGATCGCCGTCGAGTCGGCCCGTCATGACGCGCCGACTCGACGCGGAGGCTCGTCAGTTTGGGCCGACTCGGCATTCCTTTAGTCGGCGACCGCGATGCGGACGGGCTGGGCGACGGCAGCGGTACGAGCAGAGGGCGTACGCCGGAAGACCGCGAACGCGACCACGGCCGAGATCGCCATCATCGTGACCGGGAGCCAGAACGCGACCTGCAGGGCGTCGGCGGCCAGCGGCGCGACGGCAACCCGCTCGGCGGGCGAAAGGGCGCTGAGTGCTCCGATGCCGTCGCTGCCCAGGCCGGGCAGGCGTGCGGAGAGCGCGGCGGCCAGGAGTACCGAGACGCCGGCGGTGCACAGGGCGGTGGCGACCTGGTTCATCACGTTGATCATCGTCGAGCCGGCGGGGATGGCGCTGTCCTCGAGGTAGCGGGTGGCGATGGTCATGGTCGGCAGCATCACGAACCCGGCGCCGGCGGTCGCGATGGCGTGGGTCGTCGCCAGGGCCAGCATGGAAGCATCCGAGCTCAGCTGGAGCGCCAGGGCCGCGAAGGCCAGGGTGGAGACCACGATGCCCGAGCCGATCACCGGCAGCGGCGGGAACCGGTCGACGAGACGGCCGGCGACCTGGATCATGATCCCGGCCGCGATGCCGGCGGGAGCCATCAGCAGGCCGGCGGTGGTGGCGGACTCGCCGCGGACGACCTGCCAGTAGAGGGGCACCAGGATCATCGAGCCGAAGTAGCCGCCGGCGAAGCAGAACAGCAGCACAGCGCTGCCGCCGGTCAGGCGACGCTTGAGGAGCCTGACGTCCAGGAGCGGTGCCGCGGTGCGGAGCGCGTGCCGGACGAAGAGTGCAACGAGGACGATCCCGGCTCCGACCGGGACCAGCACCTCTGCGGAGAGCAGCGTCCCTTCGGCGTACGAGGTGCCCAGCACGAGGAGAGCCATCGCAGGAGGAAGCAGGAGCAGGCCGCGGACGTCCAGGCGGGCGCTCGGCCCGCTGTCCAGGCGCGGGAGGTTGCGCAGCCCGAGGATGATGCCGATCAGCCCGAGCGGCAGGTTGATGAGGAACATCCAGCGCCACGACATCGTGTCGAGCAGCCAGCCGCCCAGCACCGGCCCGAAGACGGGGCCGATCAGCACCGGCAGGCCCATCAGGGCCATCAGCCGACCCCGTTCCGCCGGGGGCGCCGAGCGGAGGGTCAGGGTCATCGCCGCCGGCATCACGAAGCCGCCGCCGAGACCCTGCAGGACTCGGAACGCGATCAGCGACTCCACGTTCCAGGACGCCGCGACCAGGCCGGAGCCGATCGTGAAGACGCCGATCGCGCTCAAGAACACCCGGCGGGCGCCGAACCGGCTGATCGCCCAGGCCGCGGCCGGGATGACCGTCGCCAGGGCGAGCGTGTAGCCGGTGGCCACCCATTGGATCACCGGTAGCGAAGCGCCCGTCTCCTGGGAGAGACGGGCGATCGCGACCGCGACGATCGTGATGTCGATCGGGATCATCACCGTGCCGGCGATGACGGTGAGCACGATCGTTGTCGGGCTCGGGGGCGTGCGGAGTCTGGGAGTCATGAGCCCAGTCTCGAAGCTAAAGTGAACTTGAGGTCAAGGGTCTCGACCGCTTCAGTTCGACCTCTCCATGGTTCGTACGCCGACGAGCACTCCGACCACGGCGACGGCCGTTGCCGCGACGAAGCCGCTGATGACGACATCGGCCGGGAACTGGCCGGCGAAGAGCGCTCGTGCCGCCTCGACGACGTACGTCATCGGGTTGATGTCGCTGAGGAGCCGGAGCCAGCTGGGAGCGCCGTCGAGAGGGAGGAGAACGCCGGAGAGGAGCAGCAGCGGGAAGATCAGCATCTGCTGGACGGTCCAGAAGACCCAGTCCTGCTCCTTCGCGGCGGTGGCGAGGGCGAAGCTGAGCGCACCGAGGCCGATCGCGAAGAGCGAGACGATGACCGATCCGACAAGGACCCCACCGATGTGGAGGTCGAAGCTGAACGGGGTCACCACGGCGAGGATGACGGCCGTCTGGACCAGCACCGGCACGACCTCCTTCAGGGCCCGTCCGATCAGCAGTGACGGCCGAGAGAGGGGCGAGACGAGCAGCCGCTCGTGGGAGCCGGACCGGATCTCCGCGGTCAGGTCCGCGCCGGTCATCGAGGCGCCCATCAGCGCGGTCATGACGACGATGCCCGGCACGAACCACTGCAGCGCGCTGCCGTTCTCGACGTCGGGCAGGAGCGGTGCGAAGAGGGCCAGGAAGACCAGCGGCTGCATCATCGCGAAGAGCATCGAGGCGGGCTGACGCAGCTTCGGGGTGAGCTCGCGGACCAGCACGGTCCAGGTGTCCGTGAGGAACCCGGTCGGCCTGCTGAGCGTGTGAGTGGTGCGCTGGAACCGGGCGGTCGGGACGGTGAGGGTGGTCATGCTGCAGCTCCTTCGGTCTGGGTGTTGCTGGCGGACTCGGCGGACTCGCGCAAACTGCGCCCGGTCAGGTCGAGGAAGACGTCGTCGAGGGTGGGGGTGCGGACCTCCATCCGGATCGCGGGCGTCCCGTGGGCAGCGAGGTCGATGGCCAGCGCGGGGGCGGTGTCAGCGCCTCGCGGGCTCCGGATCGACACCTGCGTGCCGGTGCGCTCGACAACGGCGCTGGCCAGCCCTGCCTCGGCGCGCGTGGCCGCGGCGGTCGCATCCGCCTCGGTGCCGAAGGTGAGCAGCACCAGGTCGCCGAGCCTCGCCTTGAGCCTGGGGGCGGTGTCGTCTGCGATCACCAGGCCGTGGTCGATGACGATCACCCGGCCGGCGAGCGCGTCCGCCTCCTCGAGATAGTGGGTGGTGAGCACTATCGTGGTGCCGTCGTCGTGGAGCCGGCGGATCTGGTCCTGCAGGTTGGCGCGGTTCTGCGGGTCGAGACCGGTCGACGGCTCGTCGAGGAACAGCACCTCCGGGTGGTTGAGCAGGCCGATCGCGATGTCGAGACGCCGACGCTGGCCCCCGCTGAGCGTCTGGACCTGGCGGTCTGCATGCTCCGCCAGGTCGAAGGCCGAGAGCAGCTCCTCGATGCGTGTCTTCGCGGCAGCGCGCGGGATGCCGTGGGCGCGAGCCTGGGACATCAGCTCGTCGCGTCCGCGCTGGATGAATGCGGCGGCGTTGCCCTGGCCGACATAGCCGATCGAGCGCCGGACGGCCGCCCGGGCGCGGACGACGTCGTGGCCAGCGACCTCGGCGGTGCCGGCGGTGGGTGGGATGAGGGTGGTCAGCATGCGCAGCGTGGTCGACTTGCCGGCTCCGTTGGGGCCGAGGAAGGCGACGAGCTCACCTCGATGGATCTCGAGGTCGAGCCCGCGCACCGCCTCGACGGTCTTCTTGCTCCTGGAGAAGTGCTTCGTCAGCCCTTGAGCGCGGATCACCGGCTGCTGGTGGGTTTGGTTCGTCATGGCTCCAGCCTCTGAAAGCATCCGGTCAATTTCTGACCGCTTTCGAAAATTTCTTCCGCGAACCGGTTTAGAAACCCGACGAATGGGTAAGAGACAGACAGCGCGGCGGCGGGCGGCTCGAGGAGGGGGCGAGCCGGCCGTCGCGCGGGCTCGATCCGGGTTGCTGGGCAATCAGGTCATGAGTTGACCGCATTGGCGCCTAGGGTCATGTGTCATGAGTACGAGCGCCCGGATGCTGCAGCTTCTCTCGCTGCTGCAGACCCACCGTTTCTGGCCCGGCACGGAGCTGTCCGTACGCCTCGAGGTCAGCGAACGTACGCTGCGCCGTGACATCGAGCGGCTGCGAGACCTCGGCTATGACGTGGACGCCACCCGCGGGGTGGCTGGGGGCTATCAGCTCCGCGCCGGCAACGCGCTGCCCCCGCTGCTGCTCGACGACGAGGAGGCGGTCGCGATCGCGGTCGGGCTGCGCACGGCAGCCGCCGGCCCGGTGGCCGGGATGGGGGAGACGTCGGCCCAGGCGCTGGGAAAGGTCGTCGCGCTGATGCCGCCGCGGCTGAGGCGCCGGATGGACGCGGTCACCTCGCAGACGGACTCGATCCCGTGGGGAGGGCGGGTGTCGCTGGATGCCGGAGTTCTCGGTGTCCTGGCGCAGGCCTGCCGCGACGACGAGGCGCTGACCTTCACCTACCAGGCGCCCGAGGCCGAGCCGACCCGGCGTCGCGTCGAGCCTCATCGGCTGGTGACGCTCGGCAACCGCTGGTATCTCCTCGCCTATGACCGGGTCCGTCAGGACTGGCGCTCCTTCCGGGTCGATCGGATCAGCGAGCCGACGACCACCGGTCAGATCTTCCGCCCGCGGGAGATCCCCGGCGGGGACGCGGCGGCATACGTCCAGGCCGGGATCCGCTCCCGGTCAGCCGCCTACGACATCTGCGTACACCTCCAGGTCGAGGCCGACGTGGTCGCGCGGCACGTGGGGCGCTGGGGCCAGGTCGAGGCCGCCGAAGGCGGCTGCCGGTTGCGGATGCAGGCCGACGACCTGGGCTGGCCGATGATGATCCTGGCCGGCGTCGATGCCGAGTTCACGGTCGAGCAGCCCGCCGAGCTGGCCGAGATGGTCAAGCGGGCGGGGGAGCGGTTCGTCCGCTCAGGCGCCGTCACGTCCTGAGCGGGCCAGCCACTCCTCGCGCAGCAGCCCGTAGACCACCAGGTCCCGGCGACCACCCGGGTAGGCCTGGGCGCCACGCATGGTGCCCTCGTGGGTGAACCCGAGGCGCTCGGCGACCGCTCGGCTGCGCTTGTTCATGACCGAGGTGTCGATGATCGCCCTGGCGATCTCGTACTCGTCGAAGAGCATGTCCAGCAGCGCCGAGACGGCTCGGGTGATCAGGCCGCGCCCCTCGTAGGCCTCGCCCAGCCAGTAGCCGATCGTGGCCGACTTCTCGTAGAGGTTGATCCGCGCGGTGGCGGCGCCGGCGACCTGGCCGTCCTGGCGGATGACGCATGGGATCGCCTCGCCCTTGACCCACCGGTCGAGCAGGTAGGTGCCGAATCCGGCGACGCTGAGCATGCTCTGCTGGCCGTGCGCCCACGGCTCCCACTCGCGGAGATGGTCGAGGTTGGCGTTGATGAGCTTGTGGATGGCGAAGTCGGTCGATCGGTCACGCAGAACGATCTCCGCGCCGCTCCCGAGGTCGATGCTGAACAACTGGTCTCCTACCCTGCCGGACCGGGAGTTGGATCGTACGCTCTCAGCCGTCCCGCAGCGCGTCGAGGACGAGCGTGCCGTACGCCCGCATCCGGGCCAGCACCGGGACGACCTCCCCATCAAAGCGGCAGATGACCGCGTACGCCGCCTGCCGGCCGCCGACGTCCAGCAGGCCGACCTCGGCGCGGACGCCGTCGTCGGTGCCGGTCTTGCTCCACACCTGGAGCTCGTCGGCCAGATCGGTGGGGGACGGCTGGGAGTGAGCCAGCGGGTCCAGGCCGAAGGCGGAGGAGACCATCGACAGATCCGCGGACGGCGCCAGCCAGGACAGGACGGTCGGGTGCGGCGTACGGAAGTAGGCGGCCCAGTCGGCGGCACAGCCGACGGAGAGCAACGGCGGGTCAGCCGGCGTCCGTACGTCCCGAACCGAGTCGTTCAGCATCGACCCGCCCGGGGCCAACCGTCCCGCGACGGTCTGGACCTGGTCGAGACCGACGTGGTCGAGGAGCACGTTGGTGGCCAGGTTGTCCGAGACCGCGCCGACCAGGCGGGCACAGTCGGCCACGGTCAGCGCGGAGGCGTCGAGGTGTTGCCACAGCCCGCTGTCGGCCACCGGAGCGACACCGTCCTTGCGCAGCATCAGCTGTGCCAGCGACGGGTCCTCGTCGAGCAGTTCGGCGAGGTGGTGCAGCAGGAAGAGCTTCCCGACGCTGGCCGTCGGCAGCAGCAGCTCCGGGGAGGACTCGACGATCACCTCGCCGGAGCCGGTCTCGACCGCGAGGATCGACCATTCGACATGTGCCGACTCGAGTCTCTCCCGTCCCACGTTCCGGAGCGTAGTGGTCGCGTGCCGCCAGGGTGGGGAACTGCCGCAGATAGGGTGGCGACGTGCCAGCTCGACTCAAGCCCGCGGACGCCGCCGACGTCGCCGACGCTCTGGATCGCGTACGCGCCGAGGAGCCCGCCAAGGCCGACCTACGACTCCTCACCAAGCACTTCCTCGCCGTGCTCGAGCAGCGCGCGCCGGGCAGGAGCGTCGAGGTCCGGGTCCCGCCGTACGCCGCGGTGCAGTGCGTCGAAGGTGTCAGGCACACCCGGGGCACCCCGCCGGCGGTGATCGAGACCGACGCGGAAACCTGGATCGCCCTTGCCACCGGGGGGATGACCTGGCCCGAGGCCGTCGACCAGGCCCGCGTCCGGGCCTCGGGAGAACGCACCGACCTGTCGGCGTACCTGCCCCTGTAGACCGTCACGGCTCGACTTGTAATCTCACCCTATGACCCACTCCACCGAAGACATCAAGGCCCGGGTAGACGAGCTGTTCCCCGGCATCCGCAAGGACCTCGAGGATCTGGTGCGGATCGAGTCCGTGAGCGCGGACCCCGCCCGTCTGAGCGAGGTCGAGAAGAGCGCGGAGATGACTCGCGACCTCTTCGCGGCCGAGGGGTTCGAGGTGGAGATCGTGCGCGCCTTCGACGGCGCCCCGCCGGCCATCGTCGGCGAGAAGAAGGGCCCCGAGGGGGCCCCGACGGTGCTGCTCTACGCCCACCACGACGTCCAGCCGGAGAACGACCACGCCGACTGGAACACCCCGCCCTACGAGCCCACCGAGGTCGGCGACCGGCTCTACGGCCGCGGTGCCGCCGACGACAAGGCCGGCATCGCCGCCCACATCGGCGCGGTCCGGGCGCTGGCCAGCCTCGACGAGAACGGCGACCTGCCGGTCACCGTTCGCCTCTTCATCGAGGGCGAGGAGGAGGTGGCCTCCGCGACCCTGCCCGAGCTGCTCGGGAAGTACCAGGACAAGCTGAGGGCCGACGTCATCGTCATCGCCGACTCCGGCAACTGGGACATCGGCGTCCCGGCGCTGACCACGTCGCTGCGTGGTCTCATCCGGGTCGACGTCGAGCTCCGGACCCTGGGACACGCGGTCCACTCCGGCATGTGGGGCGGTCTGGCTCCCGACGCGATCATGGCGCTCGTCCGCCTCCTCAACACCCTCTGGGACGAGGACGGCGCGCCGGCGGTCGAGGGGCTCGTCTCCGGCCCGGCGGCGGACGTCGACTACCCCGAGGAGCGGCTCCGTGCCGAGTCCGGTGCCATCGCCGGCCTGCAGTGGGTCGGCAAGGGCAGCGCCGTGGAGCGGATGTGGACGCAGCCGGCGATCACGATCACCGGTCTGGACGCACCCAAGGTCGACGGCGCCTCGAACACCCTGGCCGCCAGCGCCCGCGCCAAGGTCACCATCCGGATCGCGCCCGGTGACTCCGGCGAGAACGCCGTCGCCGCCCTGCAGAAGCACCTCGAGAAGCACGTCCCGTGGGGTGCCGAGCTGACCACCAACGTCGTCGACACCGGTGAGCCGATCGCCCTGGACGCGACCGGCCCGGCCTACGACGCGGCTCGTTCCGCCTTCACCGAGGCATGGGACGGCACCGCTCCGATCGACATGGGCGTGGGCGGCTCGATCCCGTTCATCGCGGAGTTCCTCGAAGCGTTCCCGCGCGCCAGCGTGCTCGTCACCGGCGTCGAGGACCCCGACACCCGCGCCCACGGCGCCAACGAGGGTCTCCACCTCGCCGAGTTCCGACGCGTCGTCGTCGCCGAGGCGCTGCTGCTCCAGAAGCTGGGGCGCTGATCGTTCACCGAGTCACCTCGGTGGAGTGACACTGCCTTCGCGGAGTTCCGCGAAGGCAGTGTGTGCTCACCGAGGTACCTCGGTGAACATCCGCACGCGCCGCTACACGCCAGGCAGCGTCAGCGCGACCCGGGTGCCCTCACCGGGGCGCGAGTCGAGCTCGACCAACCCGTGGTGACGCCTGGTGATCAGGTCGACCAGCGTCAGCCCGAGCCCAGCGCCACGCGAACCGCCCAGAGCGGAGTTGGTGCCTCGGTAGAACGGCTCGAAGACCTTCGACTGCTCCTCGTCGGAGATGCCGACACCGGCGTCGGCGACGATGATCGTGACCTCGTTGCCGGCGCTGTAGAGCATCACGTGCACCCGGGAGCCCCGGTGGCTGTAGGTCAGCGCGTTCTTCACCAGATGCAGGAAGGCTGCGCGCAGCTCGCGGGGGTCACCGACGACGTACGCAGGCCCGGTCGGTGTCGTCAGAACGCACTCGATGTCCTTCTGGGCGGCGTCGGGATCGAGCTCGTCGAGCACGTCGTCGAGCATCTCGGAGACCTCGATCGTCGTCTCGCCCGGAGCGTTGGCTGGGTCCCGGATCCGAGAGAGCAGCAGCAGGTCGCTGACGATGCCCTCGATCTGAGCGCTGCGCACGGTGAGCGTCTCCACCTGGACGATCCACGGCAAGGTGTTCACCTTCTCGGCACTCAGCGCGTTCAGCGACGTGCCGAGGGCGTTCACCGGGATCCTGAGCTCGCGGGCGACAGCCTCGATCAGCAGGTTGCGTTCGCGGTCGGCCTCGGCTAGTCGCCGGGCGAGGTCGCGCTCCTGCGTGTAGGCGTCAGCGGTGAGCACGATACGTCCGAAGTCGCGGCCCAGCTCCAGCGCCAGCCGGCCCTCGGCATCGCTCCAGACAGGCCGCCCGGGCGATCGGAGCAGGACGATGTGGCCCAGCCACTCGTGGTCGGCCCCGACCGGCACCACCAGGGCGCTGTCCGCTCCCAGGGTCCTGAAGAACCTGTCGACGACAGCGGCCTCCTCGTACCAGTCCGAGGGGCCGTTGATCTGCTGGCGGGACAGGATCGAGTAGCTGCCCTCTGCCCAGTATCGGGACGTGTTCTTCGCGGTGAGCGCGGCCAGGTCCGGCTCCGGCTCCCAGTCGAGGCCGGGGGTCGCATGCACGACCATCTGGTTGCCTGGACCCTTGGTCGCCATCCAGATCCCGTCGGCCCCCAGGCCGCGGACCAGGGCGTCATGGCTGGCGTCGAGCACGTCGGCGAGGCTGAGCTTGGAGCTGGCGTCGCGCAGGAACTCCTTGGCGGTCTCGAGGTTCGCCGCGCGCTCGTAGAGTCGTTCGCGCTCGAGGTAGCCGAGCACGACCCGCTGGGCTCGCTTCGCAAACCGGTTGAGCACTCGGCGCTGGGTGAAGTCCGGCCGTCGTCCGCTGACCGGCATGTCCACCGAGAGGCAGCCCTGGATGGAGCCGTCGTCGCCGATGATCGGTGCGATCAGCATGTCGTGGGGGTGCCACGCGTCGGGTGCGTCGATCATGTTGGTGGTGGAGACCCAGCTGCCCTCGTGAAGGTTCACCCGCTCCTGCGGGACGAACCGCCACGCGCCCCAGTTCTCACCGTGGGAGAGGTTGCCGCGCAGGTCGGCGAGGGCCCATCGGGTGCCGAGGATCTCCTCGGCCGACTCCCGGTGGCCGTGCGCGTTCAGGCCGCTGGTGAAACCGTGGACCGCGACCACCTCGAGCTCGTCACCCCGGGTCACGTTGATCGCCGCGATGCCGAAGCCGAGCAGCTCACAGATGCCCTCGGCGATCATCTGCAGAGCAGGGTCGACGGCCGAGAGGGGCACAGACGACGACTGCCTGCTCGGCGTACGCTGCGGCACGTCGAGGGCTTCGGCTGACTGTGGTGGGGGCATCCTTGCTCTCGGGTAGGTCGGTCAGGGCAGGTGTTGCAACTGCGTGGCAGTCCTGAGGACCTTGGCACCACGGAGTGTTGCATGAATCGCCCATCCTGTGCAGGGGTAGGGCGACGTCTCGACCAGATTGTGACGTTCGGTTAACAATAGATGGCGCGGGTATGGCCGCCTGCCGCGCGATCTCTAGATCGAGGCGTCGTTGGCCAACGGAAGGACCATCGAGACGCGGGTGCCGGTGCCGGGCTCCGAGCGCAGCGTGACGCGGCCGTCGTGGCGGCGTACGACCCGGTCGACGATGCTGAGCCCGAGGCCGACACCCTTCCGGCCGCCGACGGCCTGGCTCGTGCCGCGGTAGAACTCGGTGAAGACCTGGAGCTGCTCGGCGGCCGGGATGCCGACGCCGTTGTCGGTCACCGAGATCGCCGCCTCGCTCGCACTCTCCACGATGTAGAGCCGCACGTGTCCGCCGCGATGGGTGTAGACGAGCGCGTTGTCGACCAGCCGGAGGACCGCCGCCTTGATCTCGCTGCGATCGCCCAAGACCTGGATGCTGTGAGCGGGCACGTCGATGCTCACCTCGATGCCACGCTTCTCGGACTCGTACGTCCTCTGCTCGAAGATCTCTCGCAGGAGAGGCACCAGATCGACGTAGGTCAGGGTCGGCCGGGACGAGGGGTCGGAGAAGCGCGAGAACAGGAGCAGATCGTCGACCATGGCGACCAGCTGGTCGGACCGGCTGATCAGGTTGCCGACCTGTTGGAACCAGGTCGATGATCCGCGGTCCTCGTGACGCAGGGCGTCGATGCCGGTCGTGAGGGCGATGAGCGGGTTGTGCAGCTCCTGCGCGACGGACTCGATGAGCCGGCTGTGGACCCTGTCGGCGGTCGCGAGACGCTGGGCGAGGTCACGCTCCTGGGTGTAGGCGTTGGAGGTGAGCACGATGCGCCCGAAGTCGCGACCGAACTCCATCGCGAGTCGTCCCTCGGTGTCGGTCCACTGGGGGCGTCCCGCCCCGCGGAGCAGGACGAGGTGACCGAGCGCGGTGGTCTCCACGCCGATCGGTACGACGAGAAGCGAGTCGGCCCCGACCGCGTTCAGGAACTCGAGTCCGATCTTGGCGTACTTCCTCCGCTCCGGGTCGCCGCCGCGGGTCACCTGCTGGAGCAGGGCGCGGTCGACGATGGCGTGCTCGCCCTCGTCCCACAGCCGGGTGCTCTGGTAGGACTGCGCGCCCGCGAGCGCGTGCTCCTTGCGGTTCCACCGGACGCCGGGGGAGGCGTACGCCACCACCCCACCGTCCCCGTCCTTGGCCTGCACGTAGAGACCGTCGGCGTCGAGACCTCGGCTCATCGCCTCCTGGGTGGCCTCGAGCACCTCGGTGAGACCGAGCTGAGAGTTGGCCTCGCGCAGGAAGCTCTGCGCCTCGATCAGGTTGTTGGCCCGCTCCTCGAGGTATTCGCGCTGCAGGGTCAGCAGCACCGCTCGCCTGGCCTGGCGGGCGAACCGGTTGAGGATCCGCTGCTGCCTGCGACCCGGGCGGCGACCGTTGGTCGGGCGATCGATCGAGAGTACGCCGACGAGCTCGCCGTTCTCGTCGTAGAAGGGCGCCAGGAGCTCGTCGAGACGGTGCCAGTCCTGAGGGTCCTTCAGGACGTCCTCGTCGGTGTCGGGGACCCAGTAGCCCTCCGCCTGCCCGATGGTGTTCTGCTCGTGCGGGATGAACTTGATGTCGCCCCAGTCGACGGACATGTCCAGCAGGTCCGTAACCACCGAGACCGGGAACCGGGTGCCCAGCATCTCGGCCACGGTCATCTCGCCGTCGACGGTGTGGCCGGTCTCGTCCCCGTACGCGGCGACGATCTCGAACTCGTCACCTCGGCGGATGTTGATGACGGCGGCGCCGAAACCGACGAGCTCGGTGACGCCTTCCGCGATCAGCTGCAGACCCGGGTCGGGGGTCGGGTACGCCTCGGAGGCACCGTCTGGCACGTCCGAACCCGCTGAGGGCGTACTGGTCATGAGTTCTCCGCCGAGATGAAATCCGCACCTCGTCACCTGTGCGTAAGGTTAAACAATGGGCAGCGTCACACGGAATGTGCTTCCTGCGCCAGGGGTCGAGTCGACCGAGATGAGTCCGCCGCGGCGGCTGACGATCCGCGAGACGATGGTCAGGCCGAGTCCGGTGCCCGGCTGTTTGAGGGCGGTGGGGTTGGTCGAACGGAAGAACTCGGTGAAGAGCCGGTCCTGGTCCTCCGGTGAGATCCCGAGGCCGTGGTCGGTCACCCGGAGCTCGAACCAGCCTGGGCTGGTCCGCGTGCTCACGATCACCTGACCGCCCTCGGGGCTGTACTTGATCGCGTTGGTGACCAGGTTGATCACCACGCGGTCCAGATCGCCTGGAGCCAGGGTCACGTAGACGTCGTCGGACGGCACCTCGAAGACGAGCTCGTGGACGTCGCTGGTGGGCATCTCGGCGCTGAGCTGGCTGTGGACCTCCTCGAGCACCTGGGCGACCTGGATCGGCACCGTGGGTGGCAGGTGGTCGGGGTCGGAGACCTTCGACAGCATCGCCAGGTCCGCCACGATCTTCTCGGTGCGGTCGCGGTTGCGCGTGAGCGCGGTCAGCACCTCGGCGTACTCCTCCTCGGACTCCGCGTAGGGCAGCGACTCGATGTTCCACCGGAACGCGGAGAGCGGGTTCTTCAGCTCGTGGGCGACCGTCGCGATCAGCCGGCTCTTGTGGGCCTCGAGCTCACGCAGGGAGTCGACCGCCGCCCGCTGGCGCAGGTAGGCCCTGGAGTTGTGGACCACGCGGCCGAAGTCGCGGCCGAGGTCGGCGGCGGTGATCAGCTCGAGCTCGCTCCAGTGGGGCTTGTCGGGACCGCGGGCGAGGAGCATCGCGCCGTACCAGGTCTGGCCGGAGCCGATCGGGACCCCGACGATCGAGCCGACCTTGTAGTGGCGGATCCACTCGGTGATCAGCTGCTGTGTCTCCGGGTCGGGGTGGGGCAGCCGCTCGGCGCCGTCGGGGGTCTGCACGGTGATGCTGCGCTGGTCCCAGAGGTATTGCCCGTAGTCGACCATGAACGGGCTGGTCAGGTCCTCGATCGGGAGCTTGAAGTCCTCCCGGTAGACCTTGGTGCGGATGCCGCGGCCGCCCGGCTTGGACATGTGGAGCCAGAAGTCGGTCAGGTCGAGCACGTCGACCAACCCCGTGCTCAGCGAGTTGAGGATCTCGTCGGGGTCCAGCTCGCGTCCGGCTCGGCGGATGACGTCGCGGGCGGCCTCGGCGAGGCGTACCTGCTCGGAGAGCTCCTCGCGCTCCAGGGCGAGCAGGATCGCGCGCTGCGCCTGCACCGCGTGCCGGTTGAGCACGGCGCGCTTCTCCGGGCTGGGGCGGAGGCCGTCGGTCGGGACGTCGACGATCAGGGTGCCGCGGAGCTTGCCGTCGTCGTCGCGCAGCGGAGCGACCAGCAGGTCGAGCGGGTTCCAGGCGCCGGCGGCGTCGACCGTCGTCATCGTCGGGATCCAGCCGTACACATCGGCGGTGGGATCCAGCCGCTCGGCCGGCACGAACTTGAAGATGTCCCAGTCGTCGGCACGGGCGAGCTCAGCCTCGAGGCGCTCGATCGGGGTGACGATGCCGAGCAGGTCGGCGCGGGCCGACTCCTGGCCCGAGACCACCACCATGTGGAGGTTGCCGTCAGGTCGCGCGACGCTGATCGTGGCCATCTCGAAGCCGGCCAGTGCGGTCAGGCTGTCGGCGATCAGCTGGAGGTCGGAGAGATCCTCACCGGGGGTGAGCAGACCGCCGATCTCGGCCAGATCGGTGGTGATCGTCGTCATCGTCGTGGTGAGGTCGCTTCTGGCGCGGTTCCCGCCCAACGGGGGTGGCGCGAATCCCGGGGGCACCGTCAGACGGTGACCGCCGGCGGGCTTGGGCGCTGAAGAAGTCATCGGATCGATTATCCGGGAAGTCGGTCCCGGGCGGTAGGGCAGACGTGGACGGTTCTTTGCATTCATGAATCCGAGACGTTCATGTGACCACCCTTACAGGACTGTCAAGGGTTCGCTGATCGTCGGAGTACGGCCTTACACTCGATGCCGTGGTCAACCTCACCAGCTCAGGTAGGCACGTGTCCCGACGCAAGGGTGGCGACGGCCGGCTCACCGCCGCCCTCGACCCCCACGATCAGGGTCCTCAGGACCACTGCGGGGTCTTCGGTGTGTGGGCGCCGGGCGAGGACGTCGCCAAACTGACGTACTTCGGCCTGTACGCCCTGCAGCATCGTGGCCAGGAGTCGGCGGGTATCGCGGTCAGCAACGGTCGCCAGATCCTGGTCTACAAGGACATGGGTCTGGTCAGCCAGGTCTTCGACGAGCCGACCCTCGAGTCCCTCAAGGGACACATCGCCATCGGCCACGCCCGCTACTCCACGACCGGTGCCTCGGTGTGGGAGAACGCGCAGCCGATCTTCAAGCCGACCCCGGACGGCTCGGTCGCCCTGGGCCACAACGGCAACCTGATCAACGTCGCCGAGATGCGCTCGTCCGTCGAGGCGCTGCCCGAGCACTCCGAGGGCCGGCACGCGCCGGTGTCGACCAACGACACGTCGCTGCTCACCGAGCTGCTCGCCTACCACCCCGACTCCTCCCTGGAGGCGCGTGCGCTGGAGGTGCTGCCGACGATCCGCGGCGCGTTCTCGCTGGTGTGGATGAACGAGGACACCCTGTTCGCGGCGCGTGACCCGCAGGGGATCCGCCCGCTGGTCCTCGGCCGCCTGGACCGCGGCTGGGTGATCGCGTCGGAGGACTCGGCGCTGGCCACCGTCGGCGCGAGCGTGGTCCGCGAGGTCGAGCCGGGCGAGATGATCATCATCGACGAGTCCGGTCTCCGCTCCGTGCGGTTCGCCGAGGTCGACCGCAAGGGCTGTGTCTTCGAGTACGTCTACCTCGCCCGCCCCGACGCCACCATCGCCGGTCGCAACGTCCACGAGTCGCGCGTGGAGATGGGCCGCGAGCTGGCCCGGGAGTTCCCGGTCGACGCCGACCTGGTCATCCCGGTGCCCGAGTCCGGCATCCCCGCCGCCACCGGCTACGCGCTGGAGAGCGGCCTGCCCTTCGGCCAGGCGTTCGTGAAGAACTCCTACGTCGGCCGCACCTTCATCCAGCCCTCCCAGACGCTGCGCCAGCTCGGCATCCGGCTCAAGCTCAACGTGCTCGAGCACATGGTGCGTGGCAAGAAGGTCGTCGTCGTCGACGACTCGATCGTGCGCGGCAACACCCAGCGCGCCCAGGTCCGGATGCTGCGCGAGGCAGGTGCGCTGGAGGTCCACGTCCGGATCTCGAGCCCGCCGGTGAAGTGGCCGTGCTTCTACGGCATCGACTTCGCGACCCGCGCCGAGCTGATCGCCAACGGGCTCGACGTCGACGAGATCGCCTCCTCGGTCGGCGCCGACTCGCTGGGCTACATCTCGCTCGACGGGATGGTCTCGGCGACCGGCCAGGACGCCTCCACGCTGTGCGCCGCCTGCTTCACCGGCGAATACCCCGTGGAGCTGCCCGACGAGAGCATGCTCGGCAAGCACCTCCTCGAGGTCTCGCTGCAGTCCCCGACCGCGGGCAAGGCCCTGCCGGTCCTGAACAACCCGTGATCGGAGATCCACCAGTGAGCCAGACCCCGACCAACGCCTACGCCGCAGCCGGCGTCGACATCCACGCCGGCGACCGCGCCGTGGACCTGATGAAGGTCTGGATCGAGAAGTCCCGGCGCCCCGAGGTCCTCGGCGGGGTCGGCGGTTTCGCCGGACTCTTCGACGCGAGCGCGCTGAAGGCGTACGAGCGCCCGCTGCTCGCCACCTCCACCGACGGTGTCGGCACCAAGGTCGCGATCGCCCAGGCGCTCGACAAGCACGACACGATCGGCTTCGACCTGGTCGGCATGGTCGTCGACGACCTGGTCGTCTGCGGCGCCGAGCCGCTGTTCATGACCGACTACATCGCCACCGGCAAGGTCGTCCCGGAGCGGGTCGCGGCCATCGTCAAGGGCATCGCCGAGGCTTGTGTCGAGGCCGGCTGCGCGCTGGTCGGCGGCGAGACCGCCGAGCACCCGGGCCTGCTGGCCGCCGACGAGTACGACGTGGCCGGCGCGGCCACCGGTGTCGTCGAGGCCGACAACCTCCTCGGTGCCAACCTCGTGAAGGCCGGCGACGTCGTCCTCGCCATGGAGGCCTCCGGCCTGCACTCCAACGGCTTCTCCCTGGTGCGCCACGTGCTGCTCAACTCCGGCGCCTACACGCTCGACCAGCAGGTCGACGAGCTCGGCAGCACGCTCGGTGAGGCGCTTCTCACCCCCACCCGCGTCTACGCCAAGGCCTGCCTGGACCTGGCCCGTGGGACGAAGACCCACGCCATGTCCCACGTCACCGGTGGCGGCCTCGCCGCCAACCTGGAGCGGGTCATGCCCCCGGAGCTCTCCGCGCGCATCGACCGCACCACCTGGACGCCGGCACCGGTCTTCGACCTCGTCCGCCGCACCGGCTCCGTCGCCCTGCAGGACCTGGAGATGACCCTCAACTGCGGTGTCGGGATGGTCGCCCTGATCGACCCCGAGGACGTCGACGAGGCCGTCCGCATCCTCGCCGGCTACGACATCCGCGCCTGGGCCGCCGGTGAGGTCACCGCGACGACTGGCGGCAAGGTCGAGCTCAGCGGGGCGTACGCGGGCTGGTGAGCCCGACCCGCTGGTCGAGCCGCGAGGCCGCCTGCGGCCGAGCGTGTCGAGACCAACACGGTCCCATCGAGCGCGATAGGGACTGTGTTGGTCTCGACACGGATTCGTTCGTACCTCACGAATCCGGCTCGACCGGCGGTGCTATTTCTTGAAGACCTGCACGACCGACGGCCGGGGACCGGCGAACTCGCCCTCGCCGGCGGTGCCGTCGACGTAGTCGGGGAAGAGGGAGTTCTGGGCTTCCCAGGTCCCGTCCTCGCCCGGGTGCTGGACGGCGACGAAGACCGAGCCGTCGCGGTCGTGGATGACCGGACCGCAGGTCTCGGCGTCACGGGGAACGGCGAGGAACTGCTGGACGTGGCCGCGCTCGCGACCCTCCAGCGGAACCTTGAACAGCCCGTCGGACTTCTGGATCGAGCTGGGCTGGCCGTCGGTGGAGATCCACAGGTTGCCCTCGGAGTCGAAGGCCAGGTTGTCCGGGCACGAGATCGGCGAGACCTTGTCCTGCGGGTAGCCGGCGAAGTAGGTCGACTCGTTCACCGACGGGTCACCGGCGACGATGACGATGTTCCACCGGAAGATGCGCGAGGTGTGGTCGCCGTCGTCCTCGGTGATCTCGATGACGTGGCCGTCGCGGTTGGAGTTGCGCGGGTTGGCCTCGTCCACCCCGGCCTTGCCCGTGGTGCCGCGCTGAGAGTTGTTGGTGCAGGCGACGTAGACCTTGCCGGTCTTCGGCGAAGGCTCGACGTCCTCGCAGCGGTCCATCTTGGTGGCGCCGGCCTTGTCCGCGGCCAGGCGTGTGAAGACGAGGACCTCCTCGACGCTCATCCCGGCGACCTTGCTGCGGCCGTCGACCACGAGCGGGACCCACTGGCCATAGCCGTCGAACTTGCCGTCGCTGGGCAGCGTGCCGGTGCCGTCGATCTCGGTGGCAGGAGAGTCGCCGTGGAAGCGGGCGACGTAGAGGCTGCCCTCGGTCAACAGGTCAAGGTTCTTCTTCCGGTTGTTGGGGTTGTACCTCCCCTTGGAGACGAACTTGTAGAGGTAGTCGAACCGCTCGTCGTCACCGGTGTAGGCCACGACCTTGCGGTTCTTGGCGATGACGACGTTCGCGCCCTCGTGCTTGAGGCGGCCGAGCATGGTGTGCTTGCGCGGGGTCGACGTCGGGTCGGTCGGGTCGATCTCGACGATGTAGCCGAACCGGTTGGGCTCGTTCGCGTAGTCGGCCGAGCGCGCGTCGAAGCGCGGCTCGATGGCCTCCCAGCCGTACGACGACGCATTCTCGTTCAGGCCGTAGCGCTTGTTCTCGGGGGTGGCGCTGCTGGCGCGGAAGTAGCCGTTGAAGTTCTCCTCGCCCGACAGGATCGTGCCCCACGGCGTGGTGCCGCCGGCGCAGTTGCCGATCGTGCCCAGCGCGACGGTGCCGGTCGGGTCGGCCGCGGTCTTGAGCAGGTCGCTGCCGGCCGCCGGGCCGGTGATCTCGAACGGGGTCGAGGCCGTGATGCGGCGGTTCTTCGGAGCAGACGGGACGTAGCTCCACTTCTCACCCGGCGCGGAGCGCTCGAGCTCCACGATCCCGAAGCCGTGAGCGGCCATGGAGATCCTGAGCTGCTCGGTGGCGTCGAGGTCGGGCGGGAACATGATGTCGGCGTTGACGTACTCGTTGTTGCAGCACAGCAGGGCCTTGGTGCCGGCCCTGTTGGTCACGATGACGTCGGTGTAGTCGTTGTTGTAGCCCCAGGCGAGCGCCTGCTTCTCAGCGGACTGGTCGTTGACGTCGAAGGGGACGCCGCCGGGAAGGATCGGGTCGCCCCAGCGGATGATCGGCTCCCAGGTGTAACCCTGCGGGACCACGAAGGTGTCCTCGGTCGCCGCGACCGGGGTGATCGGCTTGAACGGCAGGTTCGTACGCCCGCCGTGCCCGTGTCCGTGGCCACGACCCGCGGCCAGGCCGGCCTGAGGGCTGGCCGCGGCTGCCAGGCCGCTGCTGCCGACCGCGAGGGCGACGGCGCCGGCTCCGGCGAGACCCAGCGCATGGCGGCGGCTGATTGCCTTGCCGGCGATGTCGCGGAAGTAGCCGTTGTCGGAGGTGTTGGGGGCGGGCTTGGCGCACGCGCTGTCGCACTTGAGAGCGCAGGTCACGGCGCTGCGCTTGCCGCGCGTGTGGCCTGCCATGGGGAGCAAGGACAGCATGGTGCGGCGGCCGTCCGTGGCAGGGGCGCCAGGGTCGCTGCACGAGGGACAGGCGGTGTCGGTCTGGATGTCGCTCAGTTCGGTCACTGCATTTCCGTTCAAGACGCGTTGTGTCAGGATCCCAAGAATCGGAAGGGAGGCTATGCGCGGCGAGACAACCGACCGGCCCCTCAGCCTGTCGGCGAGATGAACGGGGAATGACGAGTCGTCAGGCTCAGAATCATGTGACCTCGGTAACATTCGCTCCTAGCGAACGGATTTTCGACACCCCGGCGTGCGGATTCTTGGCATTAACCGGTAGCGTTGCTCTTACGAGAAACCTGTGAACAGCCCGGGACTATCCCGGCCAAGTGCGACGAGGGGGCTGGACCCTATGGGGCGCGGCCGAGCGAAAGCCAAGCAGACGAAGGTCGCACGCGACCTGAAGTACCGGACCTATGAGACGGACTTCGGGGCCCTTGCGCGCGAACTTCATGGTGATGAAGACACCAGTCAGAAGGCCGATCCGATACCGGACGACTATGACGACTGGTCGGACTACGACGCGGGGCCCTCGCGCCCTTAGGCCGTGTCTCTCAGAGACGCGCTCAAGGGGGCGGCCGGTCAAAGTGGCAACGTCTTGACCGGTATCCCCTCAGTCCGATCGGCCCCGGGTTGATCGGCTCGGGGTCGATCGGCTCAGGACGACCTCGCCGTGGGTGCCGTAGCCAGGTAGCAGCCCGCCGTGAGGCGTGCCGTCGAAGGCTACGTGCAGCCACTCCTCCCCGACCGGGATCAGAGTGGGCCACGGCAGGTTCGAGACGTACGCCGAACGGAGTTCTGCGACCTCGTTGAGGTCCAGGTCGAAGATCGGGTAGCGAGCACGGACGCGACGTGAGTTGTCGCGTCCGTCGCTGGCACCTACCACGACTGTGCCGCCCAGCGGGACAAGAGTGGTGCCCTCGGTGGCTGTCCGGTCGGATCGTGCTGCCCGCAGGCTGAGCGCGTCCAGGCTCGGCCCGCTGGCGAGGACCGGATGGAAGGCGAAGTACTTCTCGGCGCTGACGTAGCCGACCAGCCATTCGTCGTCGCGGCGCACCAGGTGCGGGTCCCAGACGCCGACCGACCTCAGGCCGTCCGTCGGCAGAGAGAGCGGGGTCGCGTCGAGGACGTGCTCGCCTCGGGTCACGTCCTCCCGTGAGCGGGCGATCGTGACTCCGACCGGGCTCCACGGCTTGCCTGGGTCTTTCTCGTCGGGCGCTTTGAAACCGGCCCATGTGCTCGTGGTGACGACCCACTCGTCCCCGTCACGCATGAGGTGGGTGGCGTGGTCGCCGTAGACCAGCCCTTCCCGGCGGAAGTAGAGCGCACCGCGATGGACGAGTTCGTACGTCGTCGGGTCCAGCGCCCACACCGAGGTGTGCGCGGTGGGGAAGAAGCCCGGTCCGGCGCTGGTGGCGGTGAGCAGCACGGTCCCGTCGTCGTCCCGGAACGGTGAGCCGTCGGCGTACGTCACCGCGCGGATGTCGCGCAGGCCGAGCTGTCCGAAGGCGCCGGTGCGCACGTCTGCGGCCGCGCCCTCGTGTTCCGCGGTCAGGTCGGCGAGCCAGGCCTCGTCACGCGGCTCGATCCCGAGCTCGGAGAGGTCGACCCGCGCTCGCGCCACCCACGCGGCGTCCGTCTCCTGGGTCAGCGCGGTCAGCATGGTCCCGGTCAACGTCAGCGCGAATCGGCCGGCGCCGCGGCGGACCCTGGCGTGGCGCCGGCTCGCGTGAGTCGTACGCCGTGACCCGGTCGTCGCCTCGAGCCACACCCGCCGACCGTCGTACCTGCCGGTGAGCTCATCGCCGCCCGAGGTGAAGGTCAGCGAGACCGGGCCGTCGCAAGCGACCTCGATCGCGGCGTTGGCCGCGGGCCGGGAGGAGCTGGTGGAATCGACAGCGATCGTGACGGGGCGCTGGCGACGTACGATCTCGAACTCTGGGAACATCGGTTCCAGTCTTCCGCGCGTTCGGTTTCAGCCCTAACGCAGCCCTCGAACGTAGGCGGTGGCCCGCCGCAGGTCGTGGAGGCGCGCCTCCCAGGTGATGCCGAGGAAGAGCAGCAGGAGTCCGGCCGCACCGAGCGCCCACCACTGCTGCAGCATCGCCGCCGACGGCATCTGCGCCAGAGCCAGCACCGAGGCGACCAGGGCGCCACCGACCAGCGGCGCGGCCCAGCGCAGCCAGGCGCCGCCGATGATGAAGACGAGGCAGGCGATACCGAGCACCACGCTCCGCATCGAGATCGGGTCCTGAAGCGCCGCGGGGACGGACGGGACGAGGGCGAGGAAGACGCCCGGCCCGAGCACCGGTAGCGAGGCGATCTCCCGGTCGAGGCGGAGCTTGACCACGCCGTAGGCGACCAGTGCGATCGCCGGCGGCAGGGTGTAGTACTCCCAGGTCGCGACCGACGTGTCGCCCAACCGGATCCATAGGGCGATGGTCATCAGCGTGGCGCCGGCCCAGCCCAGCCGGCGGCGCTCGTGGCGGGCGATCGCGTGCGCGGAGACGGCGGCACCGGCCAGTGTCAGCAGGATGCTCAGCCAGGGAAGGTCGACGCCGCTGGATCCGACCGCAGCCGGTCCGTCCGGTGTCAGGACGATCGAGGGGCCGAGGCTGACCGTGCCGAAGAAGATCGTGACCGCGGCGGCCACCGCGGCGGTGATCTCGGCGGAGGGCAGCAGTCGGAAGATGGTGACGACGGCCAGGACGACGATGATCCCGGCCGCGGCGTGCGGCGGCGCGATGTCGCTGAGGTTGGCGAACATCCAGCAGAACGCCGTCAGCGTGATGATCCAGTAGGGAGCGGTGACGGCCTTGGTCTGCTGTTCCCGGGTGAGCCGGTCGACGGCGACCGCGGCGGCGGTGAGCACCCCGGCCACCACCAGCGCCAGCAGGTCGTTGCCGAACGCGGCGCCGAGAGATCCCAGGCCGAGCACGCCGGCGATCGCGAGGCGCGCTCCGGACTGCTCCGGCTCGTGGCGCAGGATCGTCGCGATGCACATGACGCCGGCGATGAGCAGCAGGATCGCCAGCCAGTCGGTGTCCACCGAGCCGCCCTCGTCGAAGGCGCCCAGCACGATCGACACGGCCGCGCCGGTGGCTGCCGCGGCCTCGGTGGCGGGACTGCGGCGTACCAGCACGATGGCGCCCATCGCGACGACGACCACCACCGCGGTGTAGGGACGATCGACGTCGGCCATCCGGGCCGCCTGCCAGACGGCGGCCGTCAGGGCGAGGATCCAGTAGGCGGTCGCGACCTCCCTGGTCTGGCCGGACTGGACACGGTCGACCGTGACGGCAAGCGCGGTGAGGATGACGGTCACGGCCAGGGCGAGCACGTCGTTCGAGAGGACCGCGGCCGTGGCCGCCCCGATCCCGACGGTGCCCGCCACCGCCAACGCGGGAGGCTGGCGATGGTGCAGGCCGATGGCCGCGGCGAGGATGGTGGCGATGGTCAGCAGGACCGCCGCCCAGGTGACGTCGACCGAGCCGATCCCGATCGAGACCGCGGCGCTGGCCGCGGCAGCCCACCAGCCCGACGCCCGGAACCGGAAGAGCGTGATCAGCCCGAGGACCGTGACGATCACGCACGCGGCCCATTGCCGCTCCACGTCGACCAGCGGCGCGAGCGACCACAGGCCGAGGCTGAGCGTCACGACCGAGTAGCTGGCGGTGACCTCGCGGTCGGCGCCGGCCAGACCCCGAACCGCGTACGCAGCCACCCCGGCGAGCGCGAGCGCGACGACCACGGTGAGCAGGTCGCTGGGCAACGCGGCGGCGAGGGCGACCAGGCCGAAGATGCCGGCGGCGACGAGCCGCGGCCGCCGCTGCGCCCACCAGGCCAGCGCGACGGCGACGCCGAGCAGCAGCAGCGCCGGGACCAGCAGCGGGGCGGCGTAGCAGGCGGCCGTGATCGCGAACCCGGAGAGACCGCCGGAGAAGATGATCCAGCGGACCGTGGGTCGGTAGGTGCGGAAGGCGGGTGGGTTGGACTGGTAGAACCAGGCGGTGCCGAGGGCGAGGATCGCGAGCAGTGCCGGCAGCGTCAGCCAGCCTGGCAGCAACGGATCCGGGCCGGTGACCGGGGAGAACGCCGACTCGGTCCAGGGCACGGCCGCGAGCCGGACGGCCGCCGAGGCGGTCAGGATGAGGACCGTGATGCCCAGGGCCACGGCGTACGGCGTCAACGCGGTAGCCGCCCAGCGCCAGGGCCGGGGAAGTGCCAAGAGCGCGCCGGCGGCGACCAGGGTGACCACGACGGCCACGACGGTCAAGGTGACCGGGCCGTCGTCGAGGGCCGGCTGGGTGAAGGTGTAGGCGGCGATCAGCAGCGACACCCCGACCATGGCGACCTTGGCGTCCTTGGGCAGCGGGAACAGCAGCGCCACGATCGCCAGCACCGCGGCCGCGCCGAGCAGCAGGGGCAGGGTGCCGCCGGTCAGCAGCTCGGAGCCGGTCAGTGCGGGGTCGGCCAGACCGCGGACGAGGAGCATCAGCCAGAAGCCCGCCAGCACGACCATCGCCCCGAGGGTCAGGGCCCGCAGCTCGGCCTTGCTCGCCGCGATCACCACGATGAGAGCGATCACCGCAGCGACCAGCGGGAACCAGATGAGGTCGGAGATGAGCTCGAGACCGATCAGCGCGGTGAGTACGCCGGCGGCGGCCGCCACCTGTGGCCCGATCACCGCGGTGAGCTTTTCGCTGCGCTCCCCGACCAGGGACATCGCGGTGCCGGCTATGAAGACGGCGACGCCGACGATGACCAGGAAGCCACGGTCCCAGTCGGCTCCACCGAGCCAACCGGCGTACTTCATCCCGGCTATGTCCAGGGCGAGCAGCCCCAGTGCGAGGGTCCAGACGCCTTCGGTGCCGGCGCGCAGCTCGAGATGCATCAGCACCGCGCCACCGATCGTGAAGAGCGCGGTGAAGACGAGCAGCATCGTCGTTCGGCCACCGACACCCATCGCGGCCCAGGCGACCGCGAGGAAGATGACGCCCGCGACCAGCAGGAAGAGAACGCCGACGCCGACCAGGATCAGCGGCACCGTGATCGGCGCGCGGCGGGCCGCCGCGAGCGGGGCGCCGGGGAACGGGGCCGGCCCGGCGACGGCTGTCGCTGCCGCCGGTGTGGCCGCCGTCGCGGCGACAGGCTCGGCGACGGGTTCGGGCTGGATCAGCGGGGGCGCCGCGGGCGGTGCGGCGGGTGGCGCGGCAGGGGGCGGCGGGGTCGGTCGCACGGCTCGGCTGGCCTCGTCCCGGATCGAGCGCAACCGGGTCATGAGCACGTCGGCTCGCAGCAGCGTCCCGTAGAGCTCTTGGGCTACTGCGTTCTCCAGGGGCAGCCCACAGTTCGGGCAGGGGCTGGTGCCGGGCTCGAGGGCCTCCCGGCAGTCGGGGCAGCGACCAGGATCGGCGTACTTCACAGCCCACCATCCTTGCGTAGTTCCGCCGATGCGTGTGCGGGAAACGCAGAGGGTCCGAGCCGAGTCCCGAAATGGCAACCGGCTCCGACCCATGGTTGTGGGTCGAAGCCGGTTGCTGCTTGTGGGCAGGGGCGGGGTCGAACCGCCGACCTATCACTTTTCAGGCGATCGCTCGTACCAACTGAGCTACCTGCCCAAGCGAGGTGAAACATTACCGGAAACGACCGCAGCGGTCCGAATCGGGGTCCGTGCACGCACGTACGCCCTCGCTTTGGCGGCCCAGGACGCAGGCCTCTAGGATGTCCCGGCAGGCCCCCTTCGTCTAGCGGCCCAGGACCCCGCCCTTTCACGGCGGTAGCGCCGGTTCGAATCCGGTAGGGGGTACAACAGCTTGCCTGTGGCATCAGCTCGCTTCGATCCATGCCTCGATTCTGGATCTCGCGCGGCGCTTCGGCATCCGCACGGATACTCATATCCGGGACGTACGTTGCCTGGTGTAGTGCGACACTTCCCACTGTGAATGCGTGGACGTCGCCGGCGGCGATCGAGGTCGAGAACCGGCTCTTCCGGGCTCTCGCGGTGCTGCGCGTGATCGTTCTCGTCAATGCCGTCGGGCTGACCGCCTACCGGGCAGGCAACTTCGATCCGCCGACGGCGGCGCTGGTCTGCGCGCTCGTCATGGTGAGCTGGACGGCGTTCGCCGTCTGGGCGTACGCGGCACCCAGCCGACGCACGGCGGTGCTCGTGGGCGCCGACCTGGTGATCGCGCTCGGGCTCCTGCTCGTGACGCCGCTCGTGAAGGGCCCGGGGTTCCAGGCGAGCGTGCCGGGCTTCTGGGTGAGCGGCGCGCTGCTCGCGTGCGCGATCCACTATCGCTGGATCGGCGGTCTGCTGGCCGGTGTGGCACTGGCGGCCGTCGACCTCGGCCTGCGTCAGGAGATCGACCAGTCGATCTACGGCAACGCGTTCCTGCTGGTCATCGGCGGCCCGGTGGTCGGCTACATGTGTGAGTCGGTGCAGCGGATGGCGCTCGAGCGGGATCGGGCCGAGCGTGCGGCGGCCCGGGCCGAGGAGCGGGCGCGGCTCGCCCGGGCGGTCCACGACGGCGTACTCCAGGTGCTTGCTCTCGTGCAACGCCGCGGCGGCGACCTCGGTGGCGACGGTGCCGAGCTGGGCAGGCTGGCGGGGGAGCAGGAGCGGGAGCTGCGAGCGTTGATCCGTGGCGAGCAGCCCGGCCGTGGCCCGGCCGCAGGGATGGTCGATCTGGCCGCGGCGCTGGCCGAGCTGGAGACCGGCACCGTGACCGTCTCCGGACCCGCGACCGCCGTCGAGATGCCCGCACGCCCCGCCGAGGAGATCCTCGCGGCGACCCGGGCAGCGTTGGACAACGTACGCCGCCATGTCGGTGAGGACGCCCGCGCCTGGGTGCTCCTGCAGGCGTTCCCCGACCATGTCGAGATCTCGGTGCGCGACGAGGGCCCGGGTATCCCCGATGGTCGCGTCGCCACGGCCGAGAAGGACGGCAGGCTGGGCATCGCCGGTTCGATCCGGGGCCGGATCCTCGATCTCGGGGGCACGGCCGAACTCATCACAGGAAGGATGGGAACGGAATGGGAACTGGTCGTTCCTCGCATGGGTCTCGACAGGCTCGACCACCGGTGACCGCTCGACCACCGGTGACCGCGGTCAGGTTGATGGTCGTCGACGACCATCCGATGTGGCGCGACGCGGTCGAGCGTGATCTCGCCGCCGCGGGCTTCGAAGTCGTCGCCACCGCCAGCACCGGCCGGGAAGCGATCACCAGGTTCGCCGCGACGCGGCCCGAGGTCGTGGTGCTCGACCTGCACATCCCGGAGCCCGACGGTGTCCAGGTCACCACCGAGATCATCTCCCTGCACCCGACGACAAAGGTCCT
Organism: Nocardioides sp. NPDC006273; assembly: GCF_040613495.1. NCBI lineage: Bacteria > Bacillati > Actinomycetota > Actinomycetes > Propionibacteriales > Nocardioidaceae > Nocardioides > Nocardioides sp. NPDC006273. The sequence goes on from NZ_JBEXSD010000039.1 coordinate 53,617, forward strand.
CATCCTCTCCGCCTCGGGCGAGCAGAACGACGTCCTTGCAGCAGTCAAGGCCGGAGCCACCGGCTACCTGATCAAGTCGGCCTCCCGCGACGAGCTCCTGGAGGCCGTACGCCGCGTCGCCGCCGGCGACCCCGTCTTCACCCCCGGCCTGGCCGGCCTGGTCCTGGGCGAGTTCCAGCACAGCGCCGCCACCGAGATACGCGGAGACAAGCCCACGCTCACCGACCGCGAGACCGAGATCCTCAAGCTCGTCGCCAAGGGCCTGAGCTACCGCCAGATCGCCGACCGCCTCGTCCTCTCCCACCGCACGGTCCAGAACCACGTACAGAACATCCTGCGCAAGCTCCAGATGCACAACCGTGTCGAGCTCACGCGCTACGCCATCGAGCAGGGTCTGGACGGCGACTAGGTTCGGTTAGGTTCGGTTCGGTGGCTGGTCGTCTTTGTTGGGTTGGGGCCGCCGACCCGTTGTGGATGGTGTTCACGCCGGCTCCCGGAGTCAAGGCGATGTATCGAGCTTGTCGAGATGACGGCCTTCGGCCGCCGGCTTCGCCGGCCGCTTCGCGGTCCTTGACACCGTGATCCGGCGAGAATTTTGGCTGGTTATCGGGTCGGCGGCGGGGTATGGCGCAGCGGATTTTGGGTTGCGCACGGGATTGGGGACCGGGTTGGCCGGTCCTGCCAGGGAGAGGGTCTGCGGGGGCGCTGCACTAGACGATGACACCTCGTGAATCGTTCACAAGGGGGCCGCCCCCTATGGCTTGGCGAAGACCATGAGGTCGTCGGCTATGACAGCGGGCCCGACCTCGCGAAACCCTTCACAAGGTCGGCCCGGCGGGCAGGGCAGGCCGGGCAGGGCAGGCCGGGCGGGCCGGGGCAGGCCGAGTGGGCCGGGCATGCCGCAGCCCGGTCAGGCGTGGCGGGTGAACCGGATCCGTCCGTCCGGGAGGCGTTCATGGTCGTGGTTGGGGTCGTGGATCCGGCGATGATCGCTGGGACACAGCAGCACCATGTTCGCCAGATTCGTAAGCCCGCCTGCCGACCACGGTTTCAGATGATGCGCTTCGGTCCAGGCCGCTGGCGCGTCACAGCCTTCGGCTTGGCAGCACTTGTCGCGTAACCGGAGTGCACGGTGTTGGACCGGATGGGCCAGCCTTGTAGTGCGGCCGAAGTCGAGAATCTCCGAGCCGGTGCCGAGTACGACGGGGATCAG